>JALSRO010000001.1 GCA_026984715.1 Chromatiales bacterium
ATCAGGCTGGAGAAGTCGCCCCCGTTGCTGCTGGTGCTTCCAACGATACTGCGTACCCGCAAATCTATGCCGAAGACCGCCGAGTCCGACAGCAGAGCACCGTTTCCCCCCGCCTCGCCACCATACTTGGTGAGATCCCGGACGGTGCCTATCAGCTCGTTGTAGGCATCGGCAAACGACTGGATCTTCTCCTTGGCGCTGGCGATATCCTGATCCACTGTCAGGGTGGCCTTGCCGGCGGAGACCAGATCCACAGTCAGGCCGGTAACGGTGGTTGTCAGAGTGTTCGACGCGCTGGTAATGGAGATACCGTCGATGGTGAACCGGGCATCGGTGGCCGGAGAGACCTCAACGGCATTGGACGGGCCGGTCGAGGTGGGGTCGAAACTGAAGGCGGAGAGTCCGGCGCCATCCGTATCGCTGCCATCGGAGTCCCCCGACGTGGAGATCCTGATGGTGTTGGTAGTACCAGTGTCGTCCGCAGTAATGCTGAGGATGTCATTGCTGCCATCGTTGATCACCGAAGCGCTGATCCCGATGTTGGCATCGTTTATGGCATCCCTGATCCCCTGCACCGTGTTGTTGCTGGCATCGATGGTCAGCGTGGCGCTTCGCGTGGCGGTGAAGCTGTTCCCCCCGCTGTCGTACTGACCAATCTCCAGGGTGATGGTACCGGTCTGTCCCGTATAGCTGCCACCCCCTGCCGTCAGTTTGTGCGCCTGGGCAATGTTAGCGACATCCAGGGAATAGGAAGCCGCAGCGGCTCCCGCACTGGCTGTGACCACTGCAATTTTTTCATCGCTGGAGGTCGCCGTCCGGTCCTTGAAAGAGGTAGCGCTCTTCAGATCACTCAGCGCATCGCTGAATGCAGAGAGGGACCCTTTCAGCCGCCCGAATGCGGAGAGCAGCGTATTGATCTCCCCCTCCCGTTTGCTCAGGCGCTTCTCGGCGGGGGTGCGTTCCGCCGCTACCAGCTGATTGACCAGTGACTTGATATCCAGGCCGGATCCGGCCCCCGATAGTGTTATACCTGCCATTGATTTGCGTCTCTCCGTTCAGATGCTACTCATCCGCTACTACACTTCGGCATCGAAGAGGTGGCTGCGACTCTCCTCGAATGCCCTGGCGATAGCGATAAACTCTTCCGAGGGGATCTGCCGGATCACCTCTTCGGTATGGGGATTGACCACCTTGACGACTGTCAGGTTGAGATCCCGCTCGATACTGAACTGCAGACTGCGCCGCATATTCTGCGCCTGTCTGTTCATCTCTTCGACCGCTGATGTCAATTCCTGTAGATGCTGCTTTCGATCCGCATCCTGCAGGGTTTTCGGCCGTTGAAGATCCAGCTCCAGCTGCATGTCCCGCTCCATCCTCGGTTTTGCCTGCGGCACGCGGTATGTATCCATAGAGTTGTTGAGCTGGACTGCCATATCGGTGGGTGGAGCCATCTGTTTCACCTCTCTCAATCAAAAAACCGCCCGGACACTACCGCGTCCGGGCGGCTCTACCTCTACCCGTCCTCCGTTACTTGAGCAGGCTCAGTGCATTCTGCGGCAGCTGATTCGCCTGCGACAGCATCGCCGTACCCGCCTGCTGCAGGATCTGGGTCCGCGTCAGCTCGGCAGTCTCGGCCGCGAAGTCGGCATCACGGATACGGCTGCGAGCGGCAGAGAGATTCTCCACGGCATTCTGGTTACTGCGAACGATGGATTCGAAACGGTTCTGGACGGTACCAAAATCGGAACGAATAGTGTTGACCGTATTGATTGCGTCATCAATCATGCTTATCGCACTGAGAGCGCCAGATACAGACGAAACTTCCGTAGTAGTAGCCAGGGTAGAAGTAACACCTGCCGCACTGGTAAGAACGCGGGCGCTGACAGAGACCCGGTTCGTTCCCGCTGCAGCATTGGCGCCGATCTGGAAAGTCAATGCTGTGCTGTCATTCAACACCGAGACACCATTGAAGTTGGTGGCCTGGGCGACACGGGTGATTTCATTCTTCAGCGCAGTGAACTCCTCGTTCAGAGAGAGGCGATCCGATGCGCTGTTGGTCCCGTTGGCCGACTGTACCGCCAACTCACGCATCCGCTGCAGGGAAGAAGCAACCTCTTGCAGTGCCCCCTCAGTGGTCTGGGCCAGTGAAATGCCATCGTTGGCATTGCGGGTGGCCTGGTTCAGCCCGCGGATCTGGGCGGTGAAGCGCTCGGAGATGGCCATACCAGCGGCATCGTCCTTGGCGCTGTTGATGCGCAGGCCGGATGAGAGCCGCTGCAGGGCCACCGCCATGGAGTCCTGGGAACGGTTCAGGTTGCGCTGGGCGTTGAGAGACATGATATTGGTATTGATAATCTGTGGCATTTTCTTCTCCATTCCACCCGGGGCCGGAAATCGGGCCGGGCGGTATCGGTTGATTACTGGCGGATATACAACCTGTCTGTGTATTCACCGCCTCCGAAGACCTTATCGGCAGCGCCAAAAAATAGCTTTAACTCCGTGTCGGGAATTTGTCACCGGAAAGGCAACACCCCGCCGCAGCCGCCCTGGAGGGGCCAGGCACGATAACTGCATACCATTCGGCATACCCTGCAACACAGAAAAAAAAGATCATGTCATCCCGGAAACGTTTTCTGACCAATCAGTTCGGTGACCGGTACCTCCCCGAAGTCAACCGCTTCAGCTTCAACCAGATCGGTTCGGCCGCCCTGTTTCGGAAAACCTTTGGTGACACCTTTGCAAAACCGGATACTTTCTACATCGTTGCCGGCACCGACTCCGGCCTGCTGCCTGGATATATCGAAGAATGTGGCATCCCAGACGGTAGTCGATTTCTGTTCGTGGAGCTACCGGAAGTCATCGAACAGCTCCTGCCCCCGGCAGATGAGCGAATAGCAATCTGCCGCCTCGATGAGTGGGAGGAGCGGGCGGCACAGCTCGGCCTGCAGAGCTACCTGTTCATCGACAAGATGCAGACCGCCAAGTCCATCGCGGTACTCGAGGGCCACCATCCGGGATACATCGAACTGTTCGGCCGGCTGCAGATGGAGTTCAACCACCAGCAGTATCTCGCCCGGGCATCGCTCGGTTCAAAGGTGTTTGTCCAGCGGCAGCTGGAGACGCTGGCGGACAACCTGCTCCCGGCCCGGCTCCTGCAGGGGTGGGGGAAAAACCGCAGCTGCGTGCTGCTGGCCGGGGGGCCATCGCTGGATGATTTTCTTCCCTGGCTGAAACAGCACCGCGATCGGTTTGTGGTCATCGCAGTATCACGCATTGCCAGACGGCTGCAGCAGGAGCAGTTGACACCGGACATCTGGTGCTCCATCGATCCCTGGGCGGCCAATCTGGAGGTCAGCAAGGAGATGCTGAATCAACATGAGAACACCATCCTGGTACACGCTTACCATATCTATGCGCCGCTGATCGGACAGTGGGCGGGCAGGAGCCTCTATCTGGGCAATCGTTTCCCCTGGCAAAGCGCGCTGAACCACGACAACATCCCGGTTGCCCCCATTCAGGTGACCAACAGCGCCCTGCTGCTGGCCATGGAGATGGGCTTCTCCCGAATTATCCTGGCCGGAGTCGATTTCTGCCTGCACCGGGAGGGGCGTACTCACGCCCGCGGCAGCCTCGATTCCGAAGTGGGACAGCAGCTCGGGTTGATGGAGACCCATATCGAAACCAACGCGGGAGATATTGCGGAGACCACCTTTCCCCTCGCCTCCGCTGCTGCCATTTTCGACCAACTGGCAGCGCCTGCCAGAGAGAACCACACAACCATCATCAACCCCGCCCCCTGGGCCGCAAAACTGGAAAATGTTCAGCACATCCCGCTGGACGAGATCACCCTGCCACAACCGCTGAGCAAAGAGGAGCGCGCGCTCCACAAACAGATCCCTGTCTTGCCGAAAGCGGACTATCTGCATCATCAGCAGGAGGTTTTGCAGGAGCTGGCCCGGATGCTCCGGGAGCTGAAGACCATCCGTGAGCTGAGCGGCAAGGCGCTGAAATGCCATGCCGCCCTCTGCTCCCCGACGCTCAGCGATGAAGCGAAATCCGGGCAGAAAAAACGCATGGACCGGATCGAAAAACGGCTTCGCAACCGGCATGCGGAAGCGTCCCACTTCATCAAGGGATACGGGATTCACAGCTTCCTGAAAATGGGGATCGTGGATCGGGACCGGGCCTGGAGCGATGCCGACATCCAGCATGTCGGGCAGGTTTACTATGAGTCCTATCGCGACACTGCGGAAGAGCTGATCAAACGGATCACCGATGCGCAGCGGAGGATCCACTCCCGTATCGAAGAGCAGAGCAACCGCCCCGATTTTCCGGCCCTGTTCAGGCAGTGGCGGCAGGACAACCAGCCCGGCCGGGGAAGGGTATGGGCGACTCACCACAGGGAGCTTTTCAGTCAGCAACCAGACTCCATTGCGGAAACATTTTCCGCCCTGGAAAATGAGTATCGACAGCAGCTGGAAAACGCGAGCAAAATAAAGGGTTTTGCCGATGGCACCTCCTATCTGGACCGCCTGAAGAAACGCCAGCAGCAGCTGGACGAGATCTTTCCGAAACTGAACCAGCTGTTCCAGCAGCGGGACGAGAAGGGGCTGGAGCGGATCATCTCCGGCCTGGCAAATATCGACTCGGAAAAATCACAATGGCTGGCCGCCATCGCACGGGGTTATCTTGCCGAGATCCAGGGGGATCCGGATGGCGCCCTGGAGCACTATCTGCAGATCGTGCAGAGGGAGCCGCTGCCGCAGATCCTGCTGCGAGTCAGCGATATCTCCCTGCAGAAAGAGGATCACTACACCGCCACGCTGGCACTCAAGGTGCTGAGCGAAATCGCTCCGGTTTTCATGCCATCCTACGCCAATATTCTGCGCCTCACCGGTCAGCGGGCAGAAGCGCTGGAGATCTACCACCGCTATCTGGACCAGATGCCGGATGACCTGGCCACGGTCATCACGGTCGGGAAATTCTATCTGGAGCTGGATGCACCGGATGCCGCCACCGACGCCTTCAACTACGTGCTGGCGAAGGACCCGGACAACCATGCCGCGCGCACCCTGCTGGAGAGGACCGGAACAGCCCCGGTCACCGCTGCGTAACCATGAAACAGCTGTTACTCATCGGCGGCGGCGGCCACTGCAAGGCCTGTATCGATGTCGTCGAGCGGCAGGGGAAGTACCGCATCGCCGGCATCGTCGAGCTGCCCGGGCGGACGGAGAGCCTGCTCGGCTATCCCGTAGTCGGCAGTGACGAAGATCTGCCGCGGCTGCTGGGCGACAATCCGGCGGCGCTGATCACCCTCGGTTTCAGCCGCGGCTGGAAACGGCGCCGGGAGCTGTATCGGCTGCTGCGCGACCACGGCGCCGAACCGGCGACGCTGGTCTCCCCGCTGGCGTATGTATCCGCCCACGCCCGGCTGGCGGAGGGGGTGATGGTGATGCATCAGGCGCTGGTCAATGCCGACGCCCGCATCGGGGCCAATACGGTGGTCAACAGCCAGGCGCTGGTGGAGCACGACTGCCACATCGGTGACCACTGCCACATCGCCACCGGGGCACGCATCAACGGCGGCTGCCGGATCGGCGATGGCTGCCAGATCGGCAGTGGCAGCACCATCCTGCCCGGCTGCTCGGTCGCCGGCGACACCCGGATCGGGGCCGGGGCGGTGGTCACCCGGGACATCACCATCCCCGGGACCTACGCCGGCTGCCCGGCGCGTCCCCTGCCGGAGAGGGAGGGCCGCCAGTGACTCGCTGCCTGATCATCGCCGAGGCCGGGGTCAATCACAATGGCGATACGGCGCTCGCCAGGGAGCTGATCGAAGTAGCCGCCGCCGCGGGGGCCGACGCGGTCAAGTTCCAGACCTTCCGCGCCGAGCTGCTGGCCGCCCCGGACCTGGCCAAGGCGCCCTATCAGCAGGGCGACGGCCGGCAGAAGGAGTCGCAGCGGG
>JALSRO010000002.1 GCA_026984715.1 Chromatiales bacterium
CTTTCGTGACCGAAACCGTGGTGCTGGTTACTCTGGTCCGTGATAAGGCCGGCTACCTGCTTGGGAACTGGATCAATCTGCTCATAATCGTGACTGGTTTTCCCTTGCTCTGGGGGGATATGCCGCTGGCGGGGATCCTGCGGGGCCTGCGCGCCGTGCTGATGTTCGGTCTGCTGCTGCGTCTGTCACGCACCTGGCGTCAGGTGCTGGTACAGCACCACCTGGGCAACAGTCTGCTGATCATGGTCGTAGTGGTCGTGGTTGCCGGTGTGGTCATCGCCTATATCGACCCTGGTATCAAAACCCCCTGGGAGGGGATCTGGTGGGCACTTGCCACGGTTACCACCGTTGGATATGGCGATGTGGTGCCGGTCAGTGAGCAGGGGCGCATTGTCGGTATCGTTCTGCTAATCCTCAGTGTGGTACTGCTCTCCCTGGTCACAGCAAACATATCGGCTTTCCTGGTCAGTCGGGGTGCGGTAAAAGGGGAGAGCGAGGTCCACGAGCGTCTGCGGCGCATGGAGAAGAGACTGGAACATATCGAGCGGATGCTGAAGGAGTCGCTGGAGAAAACGAGCAACAGCAAGAGTGATGGCCAGAGCTGAGCCTGCCGCTACCGGGAGCATACTATTAACCCGGCAACAATATAGGCTCTATAGGCGCTTCATCAAACCGAGTGGGTGAAACCGGACCATCCTCGACAGGGGGAGTAGGAGCAGGGAACCTGTCTGTAAGAGAGGATTGGGTCACTCTGGTGATGGGGACGAGGTCCGGTTCGGCTTCGGATCGCGGTGTGCAGCACAATCCGCGCCAATCCCCTCTTGCAGACCATCGTATTGCTCCCACTCCCCCTGTCAAGGCGCAGTGGCTTGGTGTTACCCACTCGATTTGGTGAAGAGCCACAACATATCGTATTCAGCCGTGGCGCGCCGGTTCGCAGCAAGGCAGCCCATCACCGCTGTAGCCACTCTACAGCAAGACGGGATAATACAGCCTGCGGGCCGGCATGCTTCGGCCTGTCGTCGAATATCATGGGGTCGGGGCTTCAGGCAGACACTTTCTCATCCCTGGCAAAATGCTCCTCCCGCAATATCCGCGCGGCCTCCACCATGTTGGCCAGCGCTCTCTCCACCTCCGGCCAGCCGCGTGTCTTGAGGCCGCAATCCGGGTTTACCCATAACCGTTCGGCGGGGATACGCTGGCCGGCTTTTTTCATCAGTTCCACTATCTGTTCCACTGTCGGGATGTTGGGGGAGTGGATGTCGTAGACCCCCGGCCCGATCTCGTTCGGGTATTCAAAACTCTCGAATACGTCCAGCAGCTCCATGTCGGAACGGGAGGTTTCGATGGTGATGACATCGGCATCCATGGCGGCGATGGATTCGATGATGTCGTTGAACTCCGAATAGCACATGTGGGTGTGGATCTGGGTGTCGTCGGCCACCCCACTGGCGGCGATGCGGAAGGCGTGTACCGCCCAATCCAGATAGTGCTGCCACTCCTCCTTGCGCAGCGGCAGACCTTCGCGCAGGGCGGCTTCGTCAATCTGGATGATCCTGATCCCCGCCTGCTCCAGATCCCGGACCTCGTCGCGTATGGCCAGGGCGATCTGGGCGCAGGTGGTGTTGCGCGGCTGGTCATCGCGTACAAAGGACCAGTTGAGGATGGTTACCGGACCGGTGAGCATCCCTTTCATCGGTTTGTCGGTGCAGGACTGGGCGTAGCGGCTCCACTCCACGGTCATTGGCCGGGGGCGGCTGACATCGCCAAAGAGGATGGGGGGTTTGACGCAGCGGGAGCCGTAGGACTGTACCCAGCCGTGGCGGGTGAAGGCGAATCCCTCCAGCAGCTCACCAAAATACTCCACCATATCGTTGCGTTCCGGTTCGCCGTGAACCAGCACATCCAGCCCCAGCTGCTCCTGTTTCTCAACCACCAGGGCGATCTCCCGTTGCATGCGGGAGATATACTCCTGCTCGTTGAGCTTGCCCTGTTTGAATGCCTTGCGGATGTGCCGGATCTCTGCTGTCTGGGGAAATGAACCAATCGTTGTGGTGGGAAACAGTGGCAGCTTCAGCCAGTCGCGTTGCAGCGCTGCCCGCTCGGCATAGGGGCGCGACCGCCGGGCCATCTCGTCGGTGAGGTTGTCCACCCGCTGTTTCACCTCGGGGGAGTGGATGCGGGGTGAGCGGCTGCGGGTATCAAAGGCGGTTCGTGCTGCAGCAAGTTTGATTGCAACCGTGTTGTCTGCTCCGGTGAGTGCCTGTTTCAGGGTGGTAATTTCATCCAGTTTCTGCACGGCGAAGGCCAGCCAGCTTTTCAGCTCCTCATCCAGCTCATCCTCCTGTTCCAGATCGACAGGTACGTGCAGCAGGGAGCAGGAGGGGGCAATCCAGAGCCGCTCGCCGAGCCGCGCTTTGATATTCTCCAGTGTGACCAACGCACTGTCGAGGTTGGTACGCCAGATGTTGCGGCCATCGATAATCCCTACTGACAGTACCTTGTAGGCAGGCAGATGATCGATAACTGTAGTGAGCTGTTCCGGTGCCCGTACCGCATCGATATGCAGACCCGCCACCGGCAGTTTGCAGGCGGTGGTGAGGTTGCTGCCCAGCGCACCGAAGTAGGTGGCCAGCAGGATGCTGAGGCCGCCGGTCTGCAACCGATTGTAGGCAGACTCGAAGCGGGCTTGCCACTCCTGCGGCAGATCCAGCGCCAGAATGGGCTCGTCGATCTGCACCCACTCCACACCCTGCGCCTTGAGCCGCTGCAGGATCTCGCCATAGACCGGCAGCAGGGCGTCCAGCAGCTCCAGCTTGTCGAACTCGCTCCCCTTGCACTTGCCCAGCCAGAGGTAGGAGAGGGGGCCTAGAATGACCGGCTTGACCTGATGCCCCAGCGCCTGTGCCTCCGCCGTCTCGCTGAACAGCTTGTCGGAGGAGAGGGCGAACTGCTGCCCGGCATGGAGCTCGGGGACCAGATAGTGATAGTTGGTGTCGAACCATTTGGTCATCTCGCAGGCGGCTGCTGCCTCACCACTTGGGGCCCGGCCCCGCGCCATGCGGAAATAGCTGTCCAGATCCACCGTTTCTCCGCTCCAGTTGAAGCGGGATGGTACCGCTCCCAGCATGGCGGTGAGATCCAGAACATGGTCATACCAGGAGAAGTCACCCACCGGGATCAGATCCAGCCCGGCGTCGGACTGCAACTGCCAGTGGCGCCGGCGCAGCTCCCGGCCGGTCTGTCCCAGCTGCTCCTGGCTGATGTCACCCCTCCAGTAGGCCTCTACAGCCTGTTTCAGCTCGCGCCGGGCGCCGATTCTGGGAAATCCCAGGTTGTGGGTCTTGCTCATTTTGCTGCTCCTCTATCAGTTCAAATGGTTTACAGGGAGTGTGGCGCCAATCTATACTTGAAGCAATCTCAAATATTTCATCAATTTTATTAGTTTTTCTCATGATAGAGCTTCGCCATCTGCAGACACTGGTTGCGCTACGCGATTGCGGTACCCTGGCGCAGGCCGCGGAGACCCTGCATGTCACCCAGTCCGCCCTGTCACATCAACTGAAGGATCTGGAGCACCGTCTGGACCTGCAACTGTTTCATCGCAAGGGCAGGCCAGTACGTTTCACGCCTGCGGGAGAGCGGTTGCTGGCCCTGGCGGAACGGGTGCTGCCCGAGGTGGAGAGTGCCCGCGCCGAGCTGCGGCGCATGGTGGAGGGTGAGTCGGGGCGGTTACATATCGCCATCGAGTGCCACAGCTGCTTCGAGTGGCTGATGCCGGCAATGGATGCCTATCGGCCGCACTGGCCGGAGGTGGAGATGGATGTCACGCTGGCCTACAGCTTTGAACCACTGCCGGCTCTGGTGCGGGGTGATCTGGATCTGGTGATCACCTCCGATCCGCAGCCGTTGCCGGGAATCGAGTATATCCCCCTGTTCCGCTTTCAGGGGGTGCTGGTGATGGCCAATGATCACCGCCTGACTGCAAACGGCTGGATCGAGCCGCACCATCTCCAGCAGGAGACACTGATCACCTACCCGGTGCCACAACAGCGGCTGGATATCTTCCGCCACTTCCTGGAGCCGGCCGGAATAGTTCCGGCGGAACGGCGTACCGCAGAGCTGACCATGATCATCCTGCAACTGGTAGCCAGCCATCGCGGCGTGGCCGCGCTGCCCGACTGGGCGGTGTACGACTACCTGGCCCGGCGCTATATCTCCACCCGTCCGCTGGGCAGGGACGGGATGTGGGGCACGCTCTATTGTGCAGTATCGAAATCCTGCGTGGATGCCGCCTATCTGCAGGGTTTTGTGACTACGGCGCGCACTGTTTCATTCCGGATACTGAAGGGGATTCGCGCTGTGGATAAGATCCAACACGCCGTTACTGGTAGCTGGAAATAGCTCTTGATCTGAACCGGAAAACACACTATATTGTCGTCCCGAGGCAAGGCGTACACAACATATGGTGTTTGCCATCTAAACCTTCTTGCTGAGATACAGGTGCTAAATCCCTGTGCGTTCATCGTTTTGATGGAGGGGTTTGGTGCTTTGCATTTGCTCCCGGCGAGGGAGTATTACCCATCTGTTCACAGCATCACCAATAGTGCTTATTGCCAGGTGGGATTTATTTCATGAACCGGCTATCAATTCTAACCGAGACAGGAATCACGAGGGAGTACCTGCCTGATGTATAACGAAACCTCCACTCTGGATATAAAGGATCCGGATCCCGAACACTTCGCGCATAAGGGAAGCGATACAGTAGATGAGAACGCGATGATTACCCCTGGCGGTTACCGGGTCATCCGCCGCAACGGCAAGATTACCATCTTTGACGGTAGCAAGATTTCGGTTGCCATCACCAAGGCATTTCTGGCGGTAGAGGGGGGCAGCGCCGCTGCCAGCAAGCGGATCCATGAGAGCGTGGAGCAGCTCACGAAGCAGGTCATCAACGGATTGACCCGGCGCATGCCGGGTGGCGGTACCGTACATATCGAAGACATCCAGGACCAGGTGGAGCTGGCGCTGATGCGAGGGGGCTACCACAAGGTAGCCCGTGCCTATGTGCTCTACCGGGAGGAGCGGGCGCGGGAACGCAGTGCCGAGGAAGCCAAGAAGGGCAAGCGGAGCAAGACGAAACAGGAGCCTGTCATCAACGTGGTTCTGGATGATGGAACCAGCCGTCCACTGGATAGATCACGTATCGAGACTGTGGTGGCAGAAGCCTGTGACGGTCTGGAGAACGTGGATGGAGCCGCCATCATACAGGATACCCTGCACAATCTGTATGACGGCATGCTGGAGAAGGAGATTGCCACGGTTCTGGTGATGACCGCTCGTGGCTATGTGGAGAGGGATCCCGACTACAGTTATGTCGCTGCGCGCCTGTTGCTGGACAGCATGCGTCACGAGGCGCTCACCTTTCTTGCCGGCATGCCCGTCAACGCCACCCAGGAGGAGATGACACAGCGCTATCCCGACTACTTCAGCGACTACATCCGGCGGGCAGCCGAGCTGGAGCTGCTCGACAGCGAACTGACCCGCTTCGATCTGCAGCAGCTGGGAGCCGCTCTCAAACCGGAGCGCGATCAGACCTTCACCTACCTGGGGCTGCAGACGCTGTATGATCGCTATTTCATCCACAGCAGCGAAAAGCGCTTCGAGCTGCCGCAGGCCTTTTTCATGCGAGTGGCGATGGGGCTGGCGATCAATGAGATCGATCGTGAGCAGCGTGCCATCGAGTTCTACAACCTGCTCTCTTCCTTCGATTTCATGAGCTCTACGCCGACGCTGTTCAACAGCGGTACTTTGCGTCCCCAGCTCTCCTCCTGCTATCTGACCACGGTGCCCGACCACCTCGACGGGATCTACGGGGCGATCAAGGACAACGCGCTGCTCTCCAAGTATGCCGGTGGTCTGGGCAACGACTGGACCCGGGTGCGCGGCATGGGTGCCCAC
>JALSRO010000003.1 GCA_026984715.1 Chromatiales bacterium
CTGTCGCTCGGTTCGCTACTGGCGATTCTGATGCTCGCGACCGGGGGCTGCAACATCGACGGTGGCGCGGGTGACGAGACGGAGGGCGGCGAGGTCACCATCGGCCTCACCGATGCCGAGGGCGACTTCGTCTCCTACAAGGTCGGGGTGACCTCGCTCACCCTGACCAGAAGGGATGGCACGGTGGTGGAGACCCTGCCCCTGCAGACCGAGGTGGACTTCGCCCAGTACACCGATATGACCGAGTTCCTCACCGCCGCCACGGTTCCCGCCGGTGTCTATACCCACGCAACCCTGTCACTGGACTACAACAGTGCAGACATCCGGGTGGAGGATGCCAACGGCGATGCCATCGAGGCGGCGCAGATCCTTGACGAAGATGGCGCCCCGCTCGACACGCTGGATGTGACTGTGAAGCTGAGTGGCCGCAACCAGCTCACCATCGCCCCCGGAGTTCCGGCCCATCTGACGCTGGATTTCGATCTCGAGGCATCCAACCGGGTGGACATAAGCGATCCCGCACAACCAGTGGTGAGCGTGCAGCCGTTCCTGGTGGCGGAGCTCAACCCGCAGAGGCCGAAACCACACCGCCTGCGCGGCCCGCTGCAGGAGGTGAATCAGGCCGATGGGAGCTTCCGGGTCATCATCCGCCCGTTCCTCCACTCGCTGGCCGGGCCCGGCAAGCGTTTCGGCACCCTCGATGTCACCACCGGTGATGCCACGCTCTACGAGATCGACGGCAAGGGTTACAGGGGCAGGGAGGGACTGGAGCGGCTCGCGGCCATGCCCGCCTTCACCGCCACCGTGGTGCTGGGTGACCTCAAATTCAATCCACGTCGCTTCGAGGCCCGCGAGGTGTACGCCGGCTCCAGCGTCCAGGGTGGCGAGATGGATGTGGTGACCGGAAACGTCATTCGCCGCCAGGGAGACACCCTCACCATCAAGGGTGGCATGCTGGTCCGAGAGACCGGCAGCCTGGTGTTCAACGACGAGATAACCATCCTGCTGGGCGATGGGACCAGGGTGACCCGGCAGCTGGACGGCGAACAGCACGACAGCAGCGAGATCTCCATCGGTCAGCGCATCATGGCGTTCGGCTCCCTGAGTGACGACCCGAGCGGCGGACGGGTGCTGGACGCCACCGCCGGCCATCTGCGCATGGTGCTGACCACCATCCAGGGGACACTGCTGCAGAGTGATGCCGCCGCCCAAGAGCTGGTGCTGGACCTGAGCTCTATCGGCCGCTACCCGGTGGAACTGTTCGACTTCAGCGGCAGCGGGACAGACAGCGGCAACGACGCCGACCCCGACAGCTACCAGGTCGACAGCGGCACCCTGGAGCTCTCCTCCCTCGCCACCGGCGCGCCGCTGAAGATCCGCGGATTCGTGCGGCCCTTCGGCACGGCGCCGGCGGACTTCGATGCGCGCACCCTGATGGACATCTCCACTACCCGCGCGGTGATGCTGGTGGAGTGGAAACCCGCCACCCCGACACCGTTCGACAGCATCTCGGCGCAGGAGCTGATCCTCGACCTGAACGGTAGTGGCCCGTTGCACCATCTGATGCGTGGAGGCGTCCCCGTCGATCTCCAGGGAATGGGCGTCTCCCCCTCGCTGCAACCGGCGGACCAGGGCAGGGGACGCTACCTGATCGCAGAGGACGGGGTGCTGGTGTTCCACAGCTCCTTCGAGCAGTTCAGTAATGACCTGCAGAGCCGCCTCGACGACCAGGCAGCGGTGGAGTCGCTGATCGCCCACGGTCGTTACGATGACAATCAGGCGATCCTCACCGGAAATACCGTGCGGGTGAAGATGGAGCGGATGGAGGAGCAGCAGTAGCGAGGGGGGAGCCCGGCGCCGCGAGTGTGGTGCCGGGTATTCTGCTCTGCTCCCGAACCCCTGTCCCTGCCATGCCTCTCTTGGCATGGCAGATTTTTTCGCGTGCCTGTTAAAACAATCCCCGTCTGAACGATAACAATAGCGATACTGCGCGCAGACGTGCCCCACGATCCAGAAACGGTCCGCTGCGCCGGTTTGTCGTGAGGTGAGCGACGCTCTTATCGGGGGGGATTTTTTCGTTGTTACGCATCGAGGCGTTGTCAGATGCTCTAATCCCAAGGGGCTTCCGGCGTCAGCTGGCAGTTGCGTTTACGCTCGTCAGCGTGTGCCTCGCCGTGATTCTCTCCGCATCCATGTCGAGCCTTTCGAGCAGGAAGGTCCAGGAGATCATGATCGATGAAGCCCATAAAATCACCGGCATGTTCGCTCGCCAGAGCACCTTCGCCCTGCTGTACGGCAGTAAGGAAGGGGCCAAGATCCCGATCCGCGCCATTCTCGATTTTCCCGGTGTCCATGGTCTTGCCCTGTACGATTCGAGCGGCCGGCTGCTCTACTCCGAGGGGGTGGACGAGATCCCGCTTCCCGCCGGGGAGGAGCATTGGCCGCACCAGATCGAGCTGGAGCGGGAGAGCCCTGATGCGTGGTTCTTTGTGGCGCCGGTCTATCTCCCGGAGCGAATCAGGACCCGCAGCTCCATAGCGGCCGATGCCAGGGAAGGGGGCAAGCTGATAGGTTTTGTCCGTCTGGTGATGGGCAAAGAGACCCTGCACGCCATGGAGCGGGATATCCTGGTAGGCAACCTGCTGGTTTCTTTCCTGCTTGCCGGACTGCTTCTGATCGTCCTGCTGGTGGTGGTCCGGCAGGTCACCAGACCGCTGGGAGAACTCGCCACGGTGATGCAGCGGGCCCAAGCGGGGGAGAGTGGCGTACGCGCCACTATCCATGGCGCCAGTGACATCGTTGCCATGGGTGAAACATTCAACGGAATGATGGCGGCGTTGGAGAAGCATGAAACAGAGCTGAAGGTGGCTCGGGATGCGGCGCTGCAGCTGGCCAGCGTAAAGAGCGAATTTGCCGCCAACGTCAGCCATGAGCTGCGTACCCCCCTGAACGGAGTGCTGGGGATGCTTGAGTTGCTGCGCGATATGGGCTTGACCGCGCGCCAGCGGGAGTATGTGGAGGTTGCCCATAACTCGGGGGAGTCACTGCTGGCCCTGATTGACGGCATTCTGGATTTTTCCCGAATCGATGCCGGCAAACTGCAGCTGGAACCGGAAGACTTCGTTCTCAGGGACGTGCTGGAGGAGGTGATTCAGCTGCTCGCAACGCAGGCGCAGAGCCGGGATCTGGATCTCGGCTTCATCACTGCGCCAGAACTCCCCTCCAGCCTGCGCGGTGATCCGCGAAGGATTCGTCAAGTGCTGCTCAATCTTGTCGGCAATGCGGTCAAGTTCACCACCCGGGGCGAGGTCGCCATCGAGGTTCATATTGATGACACGACACCAGACAGGCCGCTGCTGCGTTTCGATGTTATCGATACCGGCTGCGGTATCCCCACCGAGGCCCAACGCACCATCTTCGAACCCTTTACCCAGGCGGATGGTTCCACATCTCGGGTAGCGGGGGGAGCCGGGCTGGGGTTGACCATCAGCCGCCAGCTGGTGGACTTTATGGGTGGGGACATCGGAGTGGTCAGCAAACCCGGGAAAGGGAGCCGCTTCTGGTTCACCATTCCGCTGGAACGGGCGGCAGGCCGCGAGAAGCTGCCCAATCACCACGACAGCATGCCCGGCGTAACCGTGCTGGTAGTGGATGACAGCCGAATTGCACGTGGTTATCTGAAGCAGCTCCTGGAGAGCTGGGGGGCCTCCCCTGCGGTCGCGTCCAACGATGAAGAGGCGTTGCAGATGCTGCGTCATGCGACCGCCGCGCAACGCCCGTTCGAAGTGGCGCTGATCGACAATCACATGCCCCAGATGGATGGTCTCCCCCTGGTCGAGAAGATTGCCGGAGACGATCGAATCACACCGCTTGGTCTCATCATGATGAGCTCAAGGAGATGCAGCTGCAAACGAGGCACGCGGGCCGGAATTGTGGGTTGTATCACCAAGCCGGTACGGGAAACGGTGCTATACGATGTTCTCAGCTCCGCCCTGAAGGAGGCGCAGCTCGAGACATTTTTCCACTGTGGTGTCGAGCCGGGTGAGCCCCCGTCTCCGGCAAGACACACGGTTCTGGTTGCCGAGGACAATCGTGCCAACCAGCTGGTAATCAAAGGGATGCTCGAGCGTCTGGGGTGCCAGGTGGAGATCGCGGTCAATGGAGATGAGGCGGTGCAAAAGGCACGGAGCGGGCAATACGGACTGATTTTGATGGATTGTCAGATGCCGCAGGTGGACGGGTACACGGCGACGGTCGAGATCCGTGCAGGAGAGAGCGGGGGAACACGCGTCCCGATTATCGCAATGACCGCCAACGTGCAGAAGCAGGACAGCGAGCGTTGTATGAGCTCCGGCATGGACGATTTTCTTCCCAAGCCCATCAAACTGGATATGCTCGAATCGATATTGGAGAGATGGCTTCCGCCGGTTGAAACCACTCCGCAGGCAGGGAGGGAGAACTCCCCCGCGGCGACCCTAGACGAGAGGGTGATGAGCGAGCTGCGGGACACGATTGGCGGTAATCTGGGTGGATTGTTCCAGGTGTTCCTGGAGGATATCCCCGGATATATCCACACCTTGGAGGAGAGCATCGCGGCCGATGATGCGGAAGCCCTGGTACAGGCCGCGCATGCCATCAAGGGGAGCAGCGGCAACGTGGGAGCCACCCGGCTCGCCAAAATCGCCAGGGAGTTGGAACAGCTGGGGCGGAGCAGTACCGTCACCGAAGCAGATCGATGGCTTCTGCCCCTGCGTGAGGAGTTGTCCAGGGTGGAAGCATCGATGCGCCGGGAGATGGAAAAGGAGAACGACGGCAGCCATTCGGAGATGGTGGAACAGCAGCACAGCTGTGTCCTGATCGTCGACGACGATCGCGGGATGCGCTATGCACTGCGCAGCGTGGTGGAGAGCAGCGGCTATCTGGTACAGGAGGTAGCCAATGGCAGCCAGGCGATCACCTTCTGCGAGCGCCAGATACCCGATCTGATCCTGATCGATGCGCTGATGCCACGAATGGATGGTTTTGCCGCCTGCCGCAAGATCCGTACCCTGCCCGGGTGCGCCGGCATTCCCGTATTGATGGTGACCGCCCTCGACGACGAGCACTCCATAGAGAAGGCCTTCAAGGCGGGTGCCACCGACTATATTCCCAAGCCAGTGCACTTTGGTCTGCTGCGGCTGCGGATCAACCGCCTGCTGCGTGCCGGATACGCCGAAAAGCGCATGCATCAACTGGCCTATCACGATGCCCTGACCGGGCTGCCGAACCGGGAATACTTTATGGAGCATCTTGCCTCACTGCTGCGCAAAACACGTCCTGACGATGAGAAACTGGCGCTCCTGTTTCTCGATCTGGATCGTTTCAAACTCATCAACGACACGCTGGGGCACGATACCGGCGATCAGCTACTCAAAGCTGCCTCCGGCAGGATTGCCGGCTGCGTGCGCAATCGCGATCTGGTGGCGCGGCTGGGAGGTGATGAATTCACCGTTCTGTTGGACAGAATCCACTCCACCGATGAAGTCGCCCGGATCGCCGATAAGATATGCAAAGTGCTCTCCGAACCCTTCTCGTTTTCTGGCCGGGAGATGTACATCTCGGTCAGTATCGGGATCGTCCTCAGCCCGGACAATGGCACGGATCTGCACACCCTGCTGAAAAAGGCCGACATGGCAATGTTCCGCGCCAAGGAGGAGGGGAGCGATTACCGGTTCTACGTAACGGGGATGGGATCGAAGATCAGCAAACGCCTGAAACTGGAGAACGAACTGCGGCTGGCTCTGGAGCGTAGAGAGCTGCAGGTCCACTATCAGCCGCAGCTGGATCTGCGCAGCGGCGAAGTCGTCGCAATGGAGGCTCTGGTGCGCTGGCCCCATCTGCAGGATGGAATGATATCCCCCACCGAGTTTATCCCCCTGGCGG
>JALSRO010000004.1 GCA_026984715.1 Chromatiales bacterium
CAGATCGGCAAAGCTGGTGACACCGTTGCTATACAGTATTTCTGAAATCTTCGGACCTATCCCCTCGATTTTGGTCAGGTCGTCTCTCTCATCGGCCGCCGAAGGGGGTGGGTCCTGTTCAACTTTTTCAGCCTCGCTCTGGGTCGTTTTTGCCTCCGCTGCGACCACCTTCTTCTTCCGGGAAGCAGGTTTCCTTGCAGATGCGGTGTCTTCACCTTCCGTCACCTCCACGAACTCATCCACGGTACCGCCCTCCGCCACTGTGGCAACGGAGGCACGGGCCGCAAGGATGGCATCGGCGGCACAGCGGGTATAGAGCTGAATGGCCCGGATCGCATCGTCGTTGCCGGGAATGATGTAATCCACGCCATCCGGTGCATAGTTGGTATCCACGACACCCACCACCGGAATTCCCAGTGTGGTGGCCTCACGCACCGCGATCTTCTCGTGACCCACATCGATGACGAACAGGGCATCGGGCAGCCCCTTCATCTCCTTGATACCGCCAAGGCTGCGGTTCAGTTTGTCCATTTCGCGGGTGAGCATCAGCGCCTCTTTCTTGCTCATGCGCTCAAAGGTTCCATCCTCCTTCATCGCCTCCAGATCCTTGAGGCGCTTGATAGACTGTTTGACAGTCTTGTAGTTGGTCAGCATCCCTCCGAGCCAGCGGTGATTGACATAGGGCATCCCGCAGCGCTCCGCCTGTTCCCTGACGGCATTCTGCGCAGCTCGCTTGGTCCCCACGAACAGTATGGTGCCTTTGTTGGCGGCCAGACTGCCCATATAGTTGAGAGCCTCCCGGAACAGCGGTACGCTCTTCTCGAGGTTGATGATATGGATCTTGTTGCGGGCACCGAAGATATAGGGCGCCATCTTGGGGTTCCAGTAACGGGTCTGGTGGCCAAAGTGAACGCCGGCCTCCAGCATCTCACGCATGGATACATCGCTCATCTGCTAGTTTCTCCTGCTTCAGGGTTGTTCCTCCACGCACCCCATGTGCCAACCTCCCTTCTCGAGCAGGCACCCTGACACATGTGTCGGTGTGTGTGTGTATTTCCGGCCGGACACCCGTCGATATACAACTGGATTTGCCAACCGGGCGTGCGCTTTATACCATAAACCGGTTACGACAACAATTGACCCGACTATTTTGTGAGGTACGCCAACCCGCCATCATCTACATTCTTCACGGGATTTCTGCGGCTTCGGTCGCCTTGTGGCGAAACAGCCGATCGAAAGCGGGATTGCCGATCACACAGACGCAGAACGGCCACTCATGCGGTTCCACCCGAGCACTCTGCTTCTGGTGGCCCCGCTCCACCCAAACCCATTACGCAATCGACACCATGAGCATAGTAATCAAAACAGCAGAAGAGATCGCCAGGATGCGCACGGCTGGCCGACTGGCGGCGGAGGTGCTGGAGATCCTGCGGCCCCACGTCAGGCCAGGCGTCACAACCGAAGAGCTGGATCGCATCGCCCACGACCACATTACCCGCGTCCAGCAGGCGGTACCGGCACCTCTCAACTATCACGGCTTTCCCAAATCGATCTGTACCTCGGTCAACCATCAGGTGTGCCACGGGATTCCCGGCCCGAGAAAACTCAAGAACGGGGATATCATCAATATCGATATCACTGTCATCAAGGATGGTTATCACGGTGATACCAGCAAGATGTTCTTCGTGGGGGAACCGTCAGTGTTGGCCAAGCGGGTGGTACGCATTGCGCATGAGTGCCTGGAACGGGGTATCGAGGTGGTACGTCCAGGAGCTCGACTGGGCGATATTGGCCATGTGATCCAGCAGCACGCCGAAAGGAACAACTGCTCCGTGGTTCGGGAGTACTGCGGCCATGGTATCGGACGCGGATTCCATGAGGAGCCGCAGGTGTTGCACTACGGAAAAGCCGGAACCGGGGCAGTACTGAAGCCCGGTATGACTTTCACCATAGAGCCAATGGTCAACGCAGGCAAACGTGATGTCCGGCTGCTCGCCGATGGATGGACAGTCGTAACCAAGGATCATAGCCTGTCAGCGCAGTGGGAGCACACCATTCTCGTCACCGAGAGCGGTTTCGAGATCCTCACCCTGTCCGCGAGTGAAACGGCCTGATGCTCGATAGCACGGAACTGGTCGACATAACAGAACTGGAACACCGGCTGGCCTCCGGCGACCCCCCCGTTCCGTTGTACCGCCAACTGCTCGAGAAGGCTCGCCACAGCCTCGAGGAACTTTTTGCTGCAGGGGTCCCTGTCGAGCAGCTGGTGCACGGTCGCGCCCGCGTGGTCGATCAGCTGCTGCAGCGAATCTGGGCTGGCCATTTCAGTGAGTATCCCGAGCTGCTGGCACTGGTTGCCGTCGGGGGTTACGGGCGCGGGGAGCTGCACCCCTGCTCCGATATCGATCTGCTGATTCTACGTGCAGAAGAGCTACCTCCCGAGTGCTATGTCAGACTAGAACGGTTTCTCGCCATGCTGTGGGATGTGGGGCTGGAGATCGGTCACAGTATGCGCACACTGAAAGGGTGTATCGAGGCAGCTGCCGAGGACATCACCATCGCGACCAACCTGATGGAATCGCGCCTGCTCTCCGGCTCGAAGCAGCTGTTTCACGACATGCAGCAACAGACCGGCCCCGAGTCGGTCTGGCCCAGCCGGGAATTTTTTGCGGCAAAATGGGAGGAGCAGATTCAGCGCCACCACAAGTACCACGACACCGCCTATAACCTGGAACCAAACATCAAGAATGGTCCGGGAGGATTGCGAGATATCCAGATGATCGGCTGGATCAGCAAACGCCACTTCGGCGCTGCCACCCTGCATGATCTGGTCACCCACGGTTTTCTTACCGCACCCGAGTATCGGGCATTGATGGAGGGCCAGTCGCTCCTCTGGGAGATCCGTTTCGGGCTCCATACCCTGACGAATCGTGGCGAAGAACGCCTGCTGTTCGATTACCAGCGAACTCTCGCAGAGCAGTTTGGTTATCGTGACGGCAGATACGAACTGGCGGTAGAGAAATTCATGAAGCGCTACTATCGCACCGTCATGGAGCTGAACCGCCTCAACGAGATGCTGCTGCAGCTGTTCCAGGAGCAAATTCTTCATGCCGATGAGTCGGGAGAGCCAACCCGGATCAACACCCATTTCCAGGAGCGCAAAGGATTTCTTGAAGCAAGCGATCCGGCTCTTTTTGCCAGACAACCCTCAGCCATGCTGGAGCTGTTTCTGACCATGGAGCAGCATCCGGAACTGAATGGCGTACGCGCAGAGACCATCCGCCTCATCCGGGAACACCGCCACCTGATCAACGATGAATTCCGTGCCGATCCACGGAACCGCGAACTATTTCTGGAGATCCTGCGCCAGCCCCGTGGAGTGACCCACGAGCTGAGACGTATGAACCGCTATGGCATCCTGGCGGCCTATCTTCCAGAGTTCGCCCACATCGTCGGCCAGATGCAACACGATCTCTTCCATGTCTACACGGTAGACGAACACACCCTGGTCACCCTTCGCAACCTGCGCCGCTTTACCGTACCGGAGTATGCACACGAATTTCCGCTCGCCAACCGGATCATCTCCCACCTGCCCCACCCGGAAATACTCTACATCGCCGCACTGTTTCATGACATCGCCAAGGGCCGTGGCGGAAACCACTCCGAGTTGGGGGCGAAAGATGCCGAGAAATTCTGCACCGATCACGCCCTCGGACCCTATCACACCTGCCTGATAACCTGGCTGGTGAAGAATCATCTGGTGATGTCCATGACAGCGCAGCGCAAGGACATCAGTGATCCCGAAGTGATTCATGAGTTCGCCGTCGAGGTAGGTGACATCGACCGCTTGAACCACCTCTATCTGCTGACAGTGGCGGATATCCGCGCCACCAACGCCAACGCCTGGAACAGCTGGAAAAATGCACTACTGGTGGAGCTCTACAACGGGACCAAACGTATCCTTCGTCGCGGACTGGACAATCAGCCACTGCAGCAGGAGCGCATCGAAGTAGTCAAGGCCCAGGCACGTCAGCAGTTACGCCAGCACAGCCTGGCCAGCAGCGATATAGAGACATTATGGGAGAGCTTCGACGACGACTATTTTCTGCGCTACTCCGCCGACGAGATTGTCTGGCACACCCGCGCCATACTGGGAGGAAACGAGACAGAACTGCCGCTGATTCTGATGCGCCAGACCACACGACGCGGCGGCACCGGCATTTTCATCTATACACGTGTGGAGGAGAATGTATTCGCACTGACTGCCTCGCTCCTAGAACAGAACGGGCTCACCATCGTCGACGCCCGCATCATCACCTCACGCAACGACTACACCCTCAACACCCTAACGGTGCTCGAACAGGACGGGGAGCCGATTAGCAGCCGTCAGCGGCTGCAAGAGATCATGGAGAGTCTGCGCCAAGGGCTGAAGAAAAGCGACCGTGGCAATCGGGTAACCCGGCGCATTCCGCGCCAACTGAAGTGCTTTCCAATCTCGACCAGAGTCACCTTTCACAACGACACCATCAACCGGCGCACTGTCATGGAGGTGGTCACCGCCGATCGACCCGGGCTGTTGGCACGGCTCGGCTTTGCGCTGCACGAACACGGTATCGTGATCCATAACGCCAAGATCGCCACTATAGGCGCGCGAGCAGAAGATATCTTTTTTATTACCGATACCGAGAACCGACCCGTAGATGACCAGCAGCTACAGCAGAGACTCGCAGCGTCCATCAAGCGATACCTGGACTGTGACGCTGCGCGCAGTTGATCGACTGCTAGGGCAACATGGGCCTCCGAGCACCCAGGAACCCAGCGGCCCGCGACCGCATCAGTGATGCCAGCTTCTCTTTGAGCCCCTCCTTTGCGACATAGCTCACCGCGACGATGGTGGCACTGTCACGCGCTCTCATCAGATAGTCGTCGCTGGTACACAGCTCGTCGATCAGCCCCAGCTCCAACGCCCGCGTTCCCATCCAGTGCTCGCCCGTGGCTATTCGATCCACATCGAGTTTACTGCGCTGCTGCCGGATAAACTCCTTGAACAGACGGTGGACCTCTTCCAGCTCCTGCTGCATCTTCTCGCGCCCCTTTTCGGTATTCTCTCCAAACAGGGTCAAGGTGCGCTTGTACTCACCGGCGTAGAGCTGCTCAAAATCCACGTCATGTTTTTTCAGCAGCCGGTTGAAGTTTGGCATCTGCGTAACAACCCCCACAGAACCGATAATCGAGAAAGGTGCAGCGATCAATCTGTCCGCCACACAGGCCATCAGGTAACCTCCGCTGGCAGCCACCTTGTCCACGGCGACGGTAAGGGCGATGTCGTGCTCCCGAATTCGCTGCAGTTGCGATGCTGCGAGCCCGTAACCATGCACTACTCCGCCACTGCTCTCCAGCCTCAACAGCACCTCGTCTCCCGGAGCCGCAAGGGTCAGGATTGCGCTGATCTCCTCGCGCAGATGGGTAACGGCGGATGCGTGGATATCCCCCTCGAACTCCAGAACGAAGAGATGTTTTCTCTGCGCCCCGCTGCGCCCCTTTTTCAGCTCCATCTTCTCTTTTTTGCGCTCCTCCCTTCTGCGCCGCTTCTCCTGTTTATGCTTCTGTTTCAGCTCCTCTCCCGACAGCAGCGAATCGGCCAGCGTATGCGACATTTCGTCATATTTTCGATTCAGGTTGATCACCTCCAGGTGTCCGCTGGCACTTCTCTTATGGCGTGATGCGAAGGTGATGGCGATCCCGGTTATCACTACCAAGGCGGCCACGATGGTAACCGCCTTGGCCAGAAACAGGGCATACTCCGCCAGATACTCCATCTACCGGCCCCCTTCTCCTGTCCGGGCCTCCAGCGGCTGGGCAGAACTCTCCCCAAAGAGCCACTCGCGCCCCTGGCGTACTATCCGGCGAACCAGCG
>JALSRO010000005.1 GCA_026984715.1 Chromatiales bacterium
AAAACCGAAAAACAGAAACTTAGCTATATCATAGGTTATCAGATCGGTTTTAATCTAAAACGTGAAGGAACGGAGATCGACCCATCGCTCCTCTCCGAGGCCGTTCAGGATGCGCTGAATGGCTCCAAACCCAAACTTTCGAGGGAGGAGATGCAGGCCACCATGAAAGCAGTACAGCAGAGGAAAGCCGAGGAACGCAGAGCCCTGCTGGAAAAGAATGAGAAAGCAGGCAGAGAGTTTCTGGCCGCGAACAAAAAGAAAAAGGGCGTAGTGGAACTACCCAGCGGCCTGCAGTACAAAATCATCAAAGAGGGTTCAGGCGCGAAACCCACCGCCAACGACACCGTCACGGTCAACTACAAGGGCACCCTGATCAATGGCAAACAGTTCGACAGCTCCTATGATCGGGGGCAGCCTGCCACGTTCCCGGTAAACGGCGTCATTCAGGGGTGGCAAGAGGCATTGCAGCTGATGAAGGTTGGAAGCAAATGGGAGATCTATGTCCCTGCCAAGCTGGCCTATGGGGTCCGTGGAGCAGGTAGCGACATCGGCCCCAACGAGACCCTTGTCTTCCAGGTGGAGTTGCTTGGGATCAAAAAGAAAGAGCAGAAGAAGTAGGAGCTCTTTCCGGCATCGGGGTGATACAAAAGTGCAGCGCTGTATCATCCCGATACCACCACACCTTATGCAATCCTGCTGTAGTGCAAGTAGAAATGCCTGAAGAGCCAGCCAGAGAGATACTCCTCGGCCTGAGCTCTTTTCCCCCTCATACTGAGAACAGCACTCTCGTCTGGTACTGGTACGCCAACCTGCCTGCACGGGAACTGACCAATAACGCCAACCTGCTCACGACAGGGATTTCAGTTTCTGGACGGTACGGCGGAAACGCTGCATTCCCGCGTGATTAAAGGCCGGCCGGCACTGCAGCGCACCTGCCGATTCGACTGCAGCCACCGCCGGCAAGGGGTTGTCATTGATGCCGGCTGCAGAGTGAAACGTGACAGATGCAATCCACCCGATTTCTCCACCGACAGAATGGTACGCTTTCAATTGTTAACCCGGCAACAATATATGTCGCATTCAGGGCTTCAGGCAGGCGCCGGAACAAGGCGCAGTGCGCAGGCAAGGGGCATTCCCTTGTCAAGGTCGCTCCAGTGCATCCCTGCACCCGCGACACTCGGAGATCCTGTCCAGCGCACTGCAACGCAGGTCAGGCCACGGCTGAATACGATATATATTGTTGCCGGGTTAATAGCAAAAGCCTGAAACACCCCCTCGTCAAACTGGAACATCGGGCCTGCACCATGGTTGAGATGGGACACATATCGTCGCCGGGTCAAGTAGTGATGAAGAGTCCTTTGACCCCCAGAATGGCCGCACTGGCCATGGCGCCAATCGCCAGTTCGTTCCAGCGATCCCGCTTTTCGATATTTATGAACTCACACCCATAGAACAAGATACCCAGGTAGAACAGTAGCGCGATGTTGGCATATCCCCCAATCGGTGTCTGAGACAAGATCAACAGGGAGATCCCGGCGAACACCAGAAGATAATCCATCGTAGTGGTATAGAACTCCACCTTCCTGCGCCTGGGAGAGTAGATCATCGCCGTAACCAGACCGATGGCCAACAGGATAAAGAATCCCACATCGGCGACCCGCGCCCATACACCCTGCACGGGTGGATAGGTTATCTGAATGAACACTACGCTGGCCGCTACCACATAGATAAAGGTTCGATGGAGAATCGAGTGCGGCGTTTCATTGAGAATCAGTTCGGCCAGCATCGCGACGAAAACCATAGCAGCCAGCATTCCCACATCTCTCGGCACCACTTCGAAGGCCAGGCTCGCCACCACCAGATAGACCGGAACGCCAAACTCTATCATCCGTCTGGGCAGCCACACCAGTACTCCGGGACTGCTGTATGCGAGATCGGTTGCCCGACGCTCCCTGGCCCGCCTCTCCGGCATCTTGTGATGCCATCCCCCTGTCTTCCTCCATCCAGAGCGGTAGATACGACGCAGCGTGGTTACCATGCCGATACAGAGAATGGTATAGACCAGAAGGATCACGACATCATTGGTATATGCCAGCATCCCTCCCATGAAGACGAAGAGGGTCTGCACCAGATAGAGAATCCCCACCGAACCTCGCTGGGAAAATCCCAGCCCGAGGATCAGGTGGTGGAAATGTTCCTTTGAGGGCTCGAACATGCTTGCGCCACGACGATAGCGTTTCAGCATCACCACCAGCAGATCGGCGATAGGCAGCCCCAGCAACAACAGAACGACTGACGGATAGATGGAAGTATCGGGATTCTGGGTCAACATGATCACCAGAAAACCCATGGTAAAACCGATGAACTGACTTCCGCTGTCCCCCATGAAAACATTTGCCGGGTGGGTGTTGTATCGCAGGAAACCCAGAATACCGCCAACCACCGCCACGGCAATCATGGCCACCTGGGACCCGCCATCGAGATAGGAGAGCAGACCAATGGCGCCCAGTGAAAGCAACGCCTCTCCGCCTGCCAAGCCATCCAGTCCATCTGAAGTATTCAGTGCATTGGTCATACCGACTACGGCAAAGACGGCGAATGGGATTGAAAGATAGCTCGGCAGCTGGAAATGGTGACCGAGCAGCGGAAGGGTCGTGATCTGCATCCCGCCCCAGACCGCCAGCGGAATGATGGCAATCAGCTGCCCGGCAAACTTCACCTTGGCCGGAAGGTGGAAACGATCATCCAGAGAGCCGAATAGAAGCAGGACCAGTGAGCCAAACAGATACCACCCCACCATCGCATCCAGCTGCACCCAGAGCAGAACGGAGAGCAACATACCGATTACGATACCCCACCCCCCCACTCTGGGGGTCGGCGCCAGATGCACACGCCGCTCATCGGGATAGTCAATCATTCCCAGCCGCGGCGCCAGGCGCATCATCAAGGGGATAACCATGATACTCACGGCCACCGAGATGAACAGAATCAAAAAATATTTCATGAAAAGCCCATCCTGCCGGCCAAGAGACTTGGGGGACGACCGGTTATCTCGCCGGTATCAGCCCGGCAACAATAGTCGTATTCAGCCGTGGCGCGCCGATTCACAGCATGGCAGCCCTTCGTCGGCGTAGCCACTCTGCTGTAGCCACTTTATAGCAAAAGGAGGTGACTCGGGATGTAGGCCGGCACGCCGTGGCCGAATACGATATACATCGTTGCCAGATCAATAGCTGTAGTAACTGTAATAACCTTTCGTCCGTTCGCGCGATTTGTTTAGCACCGCTCCAATAAAATTCATCTTCTGCAGCAGCTCACAGGAGTGGACGATATCCTCCTCCCTGCTTTTTCCCTCTTCCACCACGAGCATGGTAGCCTCCACCAGCGGCGCAAACGCCAGCACATCGGCCACCGCCAGCATGGGAGGGAGATCGAACAGGATGTAGCGGGAGCGATAGCGCTGTTTCAACTCCTGGACCAGCTCCTCCATGCGGGGCGAAGAGAGCAGCTCTGCCGAATTCGAGCGCGATTTGCCGGCCGGAAGCAGAACGAAACGCCCGACCCCGGGATTGATCAGCATCTTCTCCAGCGGAACCCCGCGAGTCAGATAGTCCCCAAGCCCGTATTTCGGCTTCAGTCCGAGATAGGTATGCAGTGAGGGACGGCGCAGATCGGCATCCACCAGCAGTACCGTCTTGTTCACCTCCATGGCGATACTGAGCGCAAGATTCAACGCAGTGAGACTCTTTCCCGCCCCGGGGGCGGGACTGGTGATTGCGAGAGTATTGGCGTTGTCCATCTCCCGCAGACGTTGCATCACTCGGGTACGGAGCAGCTTGTAGGCATTGACCCATGGCTCCTCCGGTGAACCTGCCAAGACCCTGTTACGTCGCAGCGTCTCCTGCGGAACCTTGATCACCTTGGTGTGGGTATAGGTAAGAGCCGAGCACCTGGTCGCCTGTGGAGCAGGCTTCACAGGCGATTCCGCCCTCTCTCTGGCCACAGGTCGCACCTTCTCCGGCACCCCCGGTCTTGGTTTAGCAGCCTTCTTTTCGGCCCCCTGCAGGGCCTCCTTTACCAGCTGCTCAATATGTTCTGTACCCACACTGCCCCTCCACTACATACCGATATTGCGCATCGCCACGAACCATATCACATCCAGCGGCTTCCATAAAACATGGACAGCAGCGATCAGCAACACCGCTCCTGCTGCAACCGAACCGGCGACAATCAGTTTGATTTTCCGTTGATGCTGGAGATCCTCTTCGGTTTCGATATAGGGAATCACCGAGAGAGGCGGCTCCCTGAGAATGGTCGCCAGATGGTGACGCCCGAACACCCCCTTGTTTATGGCCTCCGCAGCTGCGGCATAGCCAATAGAGGAGGCCAGCGAGAACACCAGCCCCAGGAAGGCTATGGCCAGACGGTTGGGTTTGATGGGGCGTTCTGGAAGCAGCGCCGGTTCGATCAGGGAAAAGCGCTCAGCCTTGCTCTCTTTCTCCAGATCCTGGGAGAGCCTGGCATCCATGAGCTTCTGAGAGATCTCCTGCTGTCTGCGCACGGTGTTCTCCCGGTCACGCATCAGGCTGGCGTACTCCCGCTCCACCTCGGGAGACTTGACAAGGCTCTGCTCGAAACGGGCGATCTGCGCCTTGAGACTGCTGCGCTGGACCTGCAGGGAGGAGATCTCGCTGTTGACCGCCTTCAGCTGCGACTGGAGAGCGATAAAGGCGGGATTGTTGGCAGTGCCGGGAGTTCCACTCCACCCGCCATGCTGCCGCTGCGGCGGGGAGTTGCGCAGATCCTCCTTGAGAGTGGCGATGCGGCGGCGCAGCTTGATCACATCCGGGTGCTGTTCGGAGTAACGATTGCGGGCAGCGGTATAATCAGCCTCCAAGCGCTGCAGCTCCTCCTCCCTGGGATCGAGGCCACTGCTTGCGCCTCCACCCTGCTCGAGCGCGGCGATCTCCCGCTTCAGCCGTTTCACGTCCGGATGGGTCGGACCATATTTGGCGGAGACGCGGGCATATTCGCTACGCAACATGCGAAGCCGCTCGGCATCGTCGAGAACCATGCGCCCGTCGGCCGATACAATCGGTGCATTGGGCTTCACCAGAGCCATCTGCCCCTCGAGATAGTACTGCCGCTCCTTCAAGGAGCGCAGCTGCCGATCGATATCCGAAATCTCCTGGCGGGTACGCTCTGCCAGCTGCATGTTCATCTGTGAATATTCCGGGAGAGCACCGACATTTCGCTTCTTGAAATCGGCAATCTTCGCCTCGATTTCCGCCAGATGCCTGGCAAGCTTGTCGGCCTCGGCAGCCAGAAACTCAGTGGTTTCAGCGGCCTTCTGGGTGCGCCGCCGGATATTCTCCGACAGATAGAGCGACACAAGATCATTGGTGACCCGCTGAGCCACATCGGGCTTTCTGTCATCAAACGAGAGGGTGAAAGCGATGGTTGCCTGTGTAGCACGCCCGCTCCTCGGATCGATCACCTCTGCGCTGACCATATCCAGGCTGACCGCCTTGCGCATCTTGTCTACAAGAATCTCCACCGGAACCCGGCCGCGCTCATCGGCATACAGATTGTGCCGATCGATGAGCTTGAGCAGGTTTGCCCGTGTCATCACCTCACGGTTGATGATCTCGATACGCTGGGCCGCATAGCTGGTGACGGTGGACTGCACCAACTGACGGGGAATATCCTGCTCTTCAATCAATATGGTCGCGGTGGAACGATAGACCGGGGGCAGAACCAGTGCGACGGTTACACTGACCAGAAAAACTGCCAACGCGATCAGCAGCATGGGCCACTTCCGGCGTTGCAGTATATCCAGATAGTCCTGCAGGCTCTTGCTCTCTTCCTCTTCGAATTCCACTTGGTTCAACTCGCGATTGTAACGATAACGATAGA
>JALSRO010000006.1 GCA_026984715.1 Chromatiales bacterium
GGCGGTGATGCCGCTGCCGACCACATACGCCCATTTCTACGAAAACCTGGTGCTGTTTGCGCAGTTCCTGTTCTGGGGGATCTGGTGGCCCTTCGTCATGGTGGCCACCATGCTGCTGGGACGGGTTTGGTGCGGCGTCTTCTGTCCGGAAGGGGCACTCACCGAATGGGCCAGCCGCCACGGCCGCGGCGGAGCCATCCCCCGCTGGATGCGCTGGGGCGGTTGGCCGTTCACCGCCTTCGTACTCACCACCGTCTACGGTCAGCTCGTCAGTGTCTACGAATATCCGAAGGCGACCCTGTTGATCCTCGGCGGCTCCACTGTCGCCGCCATGGTGGTCGGCTTTCTCTATGGACGGGGGAAACGGGTCTGGTGTCGCCACCTCTGCCCGGCAAACGGCGTGTTCGCCCTGCTCTCCCGGCTGGCACCGGTACAGTTTCGTGTGGACCGGGAGCGCTGGCGGCAGGCCCCGCGCCGGACCCCCGCCGTGGATTGCGCGCCACTGATCAACATCCGCGAGATGCGTGGCAACAGCAGTTGCCATATGTGTGGCCGCTGCAGCGGCCATCGGGGAGCGGTGGCGCTGGCCCGCCGCTCCCCCAACCGGGAGATTCTCGCCCTGAGGCGCGAGGAAGTCTCCCGGTGGGAGGCCATGCTGCTGCTGTTCGGCCTGCTCGGCGTCGCCACCGGTGCCTTCCAGTGGTCCGCATCACCCTGGTTCGTACAACTGAAACAGAGCGTGGCGGAGTGGCTGATCGACAGGGAGATCTTCTGGCCGCTCGGCAATGGTGCTCCCTGGTGGCTGCTGACCCACTACCCCGAGACCAACGACCTGTTTACCTGGCTGGACGGCGCCCTGATCCTGTTCTACATCGCCACCACCGCACTGCTCATCGGCGGGGTATCCCTGCTGGCGCTGCGCCTTGCCGGCTGGCTGATGGGGCTGCGCACCGTTCCGTGGCACCTGGTCTATGGATTCATCCCCCTCGCCGGAATCAGCATATTCCTCGGCCTCTCCTCCCTCACCGTCACCCTGCTGAAAGCGGAGCGGATCGGACTCCCGTGGGTGCCCGGAATGCGTGCCGTACTGCTGGCCGTGGCCCTGCTCTGGAGCGGATGGTTACTGTGGCGCCTGCTCGGAGTCGAGGCCGTCCTCCGCGACCACCTGCTACGCCGCGGCGCCGCCTGGCTCTTCCTCATGGTTGCTGCCGGTACGGTCGTCTGGAGCTGGGTGGATATGTTCTATTGACACAGCCACGCGGTTCACCCTGATTGAAGGGTCCGTTATCGCTGAACGGCCAGAGAAACGGGAGGCAGGCGTGTTGGAGCCAGGACGGAAAACGGCCCCCAGAATGTGCTCTATCCTGCGGCGGTGGGATGGCCCTGCATCCATTGGTGTGCTCTCGAAGAGCTGGAATGGTGCCGAGGAGAGGACTTGAACCTCCACGGGGTTACCCCCACTAGCACCTGAAGCTAGCGTGTCTACCAATTTCACCACCTCGGCAAAGGTCTGTGATGTGTTACCATTGGTAACAAGAGCGGAATTCTACCTGACTTTGCTTGATTGTCAATGTTCCTCCCTCCCCATACAGTGATTTTGAACCAGGATTGATATGACCGACGACACCTCCTCTTTGAGAGAGAAAGACCCTTACGCAGAGCGTGAAGCTCAGAAATATGATAACCCCATCCCCAGCCGTGAATTCATCATGCAACTCCTGGACAAACAGGGCGAGCTGATGACCCGTACGCAGATCGCTGAGGCGCTCGGGCTGCAGAGCGATGAGCAGCTCGAGGCGCTGCGCCGCCGTCTGCGCGCCATGGAGCGGGATGGCCAGCTGATCCGTAACCGCAAGGGTGGCTATGGTCTGGTGAGCAAGATGGATCTGGTGTGCGGCCGGGTGATCGGTCATCCGGATGGATTCGGGTTTCTGGTTCCGGATGAGGGGGGGGAGGATCTGTTTCTGAGTGCGCGCGAGATGCGAGGTGTCTTCCATGGTGACCGGGTGATGGCCCGCGTGGCCGGCATCGATCGCCGGGGCCGGCGGGAAGGGGCCATCGTGGAGGTGCTGGAGCGTAACACCCATACCGTTGTCGGACGTTATTTCGTCGAGGGCGGAGTGGGTTTCGTCATCCCGGACAACAAGCGCCTGGTTCAGGACATCCTGGTGGCGAAGGGTGAGGGGATGGGTGCCGAGGAGGGCCAGATCGTCACGGTGGAGATCATCGAGCAACCCACCAAACGCAGCCGGCCGCTGGGGCGCATAGTGGAGGTGCTCGGCGACCACATGGCTCCTGGGATGGAGATCGAGATTGCCATTCGTTCGTATGGCCTTCCCCGCGGCTGGCCACCCCAGGTGGAGAGAGAGATCGCGGTATTCGAGGAGGAGGTCCCGGAGGAGGCCAAGAGGGGAAGAGAAGATCTGCGCCAGCTGCCGCTGGTGACCATCGACGGTGAGGATGCCCGGGATTTCGACGACGCGGTGTTCTGCCGCGCGGTGCAGGGGGGCTGGAAGCTGCTGGTGGCCATCGCCGATGTCTCCAGCTACGTCTCGCCCGGCACCGCGCTGGATGACGAGGCGCGGGAGAGGGGCACTTCGGTCTACTTCCCGGAGCGGGTGATCCCGATGCTGCCCGAGGTGCTCTCCAACGGCCTCTGCTCGCTGAATCCCGATGTGGATCGGCTCTGCATGGTGTGCGAGCTCTCCTTCAACAGCGCGGGAGAGGTGACCGGCTACCGCTTCTTCGACGGGGTGATGCGCTCCCACGCCCGCCTGACCTACACCGATGTTGCCGCCATGCTGGTGGATGGGGATGAACCCCTGCGCCGCCGGCACAGCGAGCTGCTGCCCCATCTGGAACAGCTCTATGCGCTGTTTCAGGCGCTGCGCAAACAGCGCGAGCGGCGCGGGGCGATGGATTTCATCACCACCGAGACCCGCATCGTGTTCGGGCCGGAGCGCAAGATCGAGCAGATCGTGCCGCTGGAGCGCAACGAGGCGCACATGCTGATCGAGGAGTTCATGGTGGCGGCCAACGTGGCGGCAGCCGATTTTCTGCTCAGGAACAGAATCCCCGCCCTCTACCGGGTACACGAAGGGCCGACAGCGGAGAAGCTGGAGGCGCTGCGCGAGTTCCTCAGCGAGCTGGGGCTGCAGCTGGAGGGCGGCGAAAAACCGCAGGCGCGTCACTTCGCCAAACTGCTCAACCAGATCAAGGAGCGTCCCGACGCCCATCTGATCCAGACCGTCCTGCTGCGCAGCATGCGCCAGGCGGTCTACACCCCGGACAACGAGGGCCATTTCGGGCTCGCCTTCGACGCCTACGCCCACTTCACCTCACCCATCCGCCGCTATCCCGATCTGGTGGTGCACCGCGCCATCCGTCACATCCTCTCCGGTAGGAAGCGGGCGCAGCTGCCCTGGTCCCACGAGGATATGGTACTGCTCGGCGAGCACTGCTCCATGACCGAACGGCGCGCCGACGATGCCACCCGTGATGCCGTGGACTGGCTCAAGTGCGAGTACATGATGGACAAGATCGGCGAAGTCTATGACGGCGTGATCAGCAGCGTCACCGGCTTCGGCCTGTTCGTCGATCTGGAGCAGATCTACGTGGAGGGGCTGGTGCATGTGACCGCGCTGGGGAACGACTACTTCCACTTCGATCCCGCCAAACACCGCCTCAGCGGCGAGCGCACCGGCAAGAGCTACCGCCTGGGCGACAAGATCCAGGTCAAGGTGGTGCGCGTCGATCTCGACGAGCGCAAGATCGACTTCGAGCTGGCCGAGCCGGCCGCGAGGACGGAAAAGCCGAAAAAGCGACGCAAGCGCAGGCGCTGATGGCGGCAGCGGAACGGCAGGATCGTATTTATGGACTGCATGCGGTGCGCGTGGCGCTGGAGCGGGGGCAGGTCAGGGAGCTGTGGTGCGACCGGCAGCGCCGTGATGAGCGCATGGAGGCGATTCGCCAGGCGGCGCGGCAGGCCGGGATCGCGGTTCAGGAAACCTCCCCCAAACAGCTGAACGCCCTGCTGCCCGAGGTGCGGCACCAGGGGGTGATAGCCACCCTGCACCCGGCCCGGGAGTGGGGCGAGCGGGATCTGGAAGAGCTGCTGCAGGGTCTCGCCCATCCCCCTTTCCTGCTGGTGCTGGACGGCGTGCAGGACCCGCACAACCTGGGCGCCTGCCTGCGCAGCGCCGATGCGGTGGGGGTGGACGCGGTGATCGCCCCGCGGGATCGCGCGGCCGGTCTGACCGCCACCGTGCGCAAGGTGGCCTGCGGCGCAGCGCAGAGCGTCCCCTTCATCCGCGTCACCAATCTGGCGCGCACCCTGCGCCATCTGCGCAGCTCCGGAGTCTGGCTGATCGGCACGGCCGGAGAGACCAACCGCGAGCTCTACCAGACCGACCTGACCGGTCCGCTGGCCATCGTGATGGGGGCAGAGGGGCGCGGCCTGCGCCGCCTGACCCGGGAGAGCTGCGACCTGCTGGTGAAGATCCCCATGACCGGCGTGGTGGAGAGTCTCAACGTCTCGGTTGCCACTGCGGTCTGCCTGTACGAGGCGCTGCGTCAGCGGCGTTTGCAATGAGCGAGTGGTATGTCTACATGGTCCGCTGCGCCGATGGCACGCTCTATACCGGCATCGCAAAGAATATCGAATCCCGTATCGCACAGCACAATGCAGGGCAGGGGGCCAAGTACACCCGTGGCCGGCTGCCTGTCCATCTAATCTATCAGGAGCTTGCCGGAAACCGCGGCGCAGCACTACGGCGGGAGCTGGAGATAAAGCGCTTGCCGGTGGCGGAGAAACAGCGGCTGGCAGCCCGGTTATCGATTCCGGGCCGATAATTGCGGCCTTCTGTTGTTGACTTTCGGGAGGAGCGGACTAAAGGTTATACAGGTTGCTTCACTTTTCCCGGAACCGCAGAGCACGAGGTGGACAGACAATGACCAGCCAGGGCAGGGTTATCGGTATCGTCGGAAGCTATCGCAAACAGGGCATCGTCGATTCGGCGGTCAGTGAAATTTTACGGGCGGCGGAACAGCAGGGGGTGGAAACAAAAAAGATCTATCTTCTGGATCGGCACATCGAGTTTTGCACCAACTGCCGCACCTGCATGCAGGAGCCCGGTGAGGCGCGCGGAAAATGTGTTCTGGAAGATGATCTGGAGGGGCTGCTGACAGAGATAGAGCAGGCTGACTATCTGGTTATCGGTGCTCCGGTAAATTTCTCCAACGTCAACGCCCTTACCCGAAGGTTCATGGAGCGCTGCGTCGGATTTGCCTGGTGGCCGTGGGAAAGCCCGGCGCCAAAGATAAGAAAACGCACCAGAAACAAACGGGCAGTACTGGTATCCGCCAGCGGCGCCCCGGCATGGATGAGCAGATATTTTACCGGCACACTGGGTGCGCTGAAAAAAATGGCAACCCTGTTTGGCGCCAAACCGGTCGGGGTGCTCTGGGTCGGCCTCGTCAACAGGGAGCACATGGAACTGCCGCAGAAGAGCAGCCTCAAGGCACGTGTCCTGGGAAGGAAGCTGGTTGCAAATTGATGTTGGAACAGTTTCTACTCATTCGTTTTTTTTACCACCATCCAGCGTTCGCACCCCTTTCTCGATCTGCTCGGCACTCTCCAGTGTCTTGCCGGTGTCGATGCCCATTTCGGTGAATTTCCGGGCGCCGGGCAGGACGCGGCTGTCGAAGGAACCGACCAGTTTGTTGTACTGGCTGACGCTGTTTTCCAGGCTGCGGCCGAGGCGGGTCAGGTAGTCGGTCAGGGTCAGCAGGCGTTTGTAGAGATCTTCGCCTGTGTTGCGGATTTTTTCCGCATTTTCCGCCAGCTGTTCCTGGCGCCAGCCGTAGCCGATGGCGCGCAGCAGGGCGACGAAGCTGGTGGGGGTGGCGAGGATGA
>JALSRO010000007.1 GCA_026984715.1 Chromatiales bacterium
AACCGCATGTGCGAACTGAATGTTGCAGCACAGGTTGCCAACGTCTGCGATACCACCATCGTCCGGAACGCCTGGGCGCAGGGGCAGAAGGTCAGCGTGCATGGATGGATCTATAGCTTGAAGGATGGTTTGCTGCGCAATATCGGGTTGTCCGTGAGCCGACCGGATGATATTGCCTGCGGGAAATGAGCAGCACCTTCGTCCATCTCCATCTGCATACCGAATACTCTCTGGTCGACGGGCTGGTACGCATCAAGCCGCTGGTAGAAAAGGTGGCCGATGCGGGGATGCCGGCGGTGGCGGTGACGGATCAATCCAACCTGTTCGGTATGGTGAAGTTCTATCGGGCCGCCATGGTAGCAGGGGTGAAGCCTGTCATCGGGGTGGATCTCTGGGTACACAATCCGTCCGAACCCAATCAGCCAGCGCGGCTGGTGCTGTTGTGCCGCGACAACGACGGCTACCGAAACCTTACCCGCCTGGTCTCACGTATCTATCTGGAGGGGCAGCAGCGGGGTATCCCGATTCTGCAGCAGGAGTGGCTGGATGGGGCCAGTGATGGTCTGATTGCCCTCTCCGGTGGCCGCAGCGGCGATATTGGCAGGGCGCTCCTGTCCGGCAACGGTGAGCTGGCTGCCGGTCAGTTGCAACGGTGGCTCTCCCTGTTTCCCGACAGCTACTACCTGGAGTTGCAGCGAACCGGCCGGGAGGGGGAGGAGGAGTATCTCCACGCAGCTGTGGAACTGGCTGCCGAACACGATGTGCCGGTAGTGGCAACCAACGATGTCGTGTTTGCAGCCCCGGACGATTTCGAGGCTCACGAGGCGCGCGTCTGCATCCACCAGGGCCGCACCCTGGATGATCCGCGCCGGCCCCGCCACTATACCAAACAGCAGTATTTGCGTACTCCGGAGGAGATGGAAGAGCTGTTCGCGGATATCCCCGAGGCGATAGAGAACAGTGTGGAGATCGCACGGCGCTGTAACGTGGATATCACACTTGGCAAGAACTTTCTTCCCGAATCCCCCGTTCCGGAAGGGAAAAGCATGGAGGAGTATTTTACCGAGCAGTCCCGTGCCGGGCTGGAACGGCGGCTGGCGGTGCTGTTCGATACCAGCTCCCCGGATTTCGCGGAGAAGCGCAAACCGTACGACGAGCGCCTCGCAGTCGAGCTGGATGTGATCAATCAGATGGGTTTCCCCGGCTACTTTCTCATTGTGGCCGATTTCATCAAATGGTCCAAACAGAACGGCATTCCGGTAGGACCGGGGCGCGGCTCCGGTGCCGGTTCCCTGGTCGCCTATGCCTTGACCATAACCGACCTCGATCCACTGCAGTATGATCTGCTGTTCGAACGTTTTCTCAATCCCGAGCGGGTATCCATGCCCGACTTCGATGTGGATTTCTGCATGGAGGGGCGTGACCGGGTCATCGATTATGTCGCGGAGACCTATGGCAGAGAGAAGGTCTCCCAGATCATCACCTATGGAACCATGGCCGCCAAGGCGGTGGTGCGCGATGTAGGACGGGTGTTGGGGCATCCCTACGGTTTCGTGGATCGCATCGCCAAACTGATCCCTTTCGAGATCGGCATCACTCTCGACAAGGCGCTGGAACAGGAAGAGGCCCTGCGAGAGCTCTATCGACAGGACGAGGAGGTGGCGGCAGTCATCGATCTGGGGCGCAAGCTGGAAGGGATTACCCGCAATGCCGGCAAACATGCCGGCGGGGTGGTGATCGCCCCGAGCCAGTTGACCGATTTTACCCCCCTCTACTGCGAACAGGGCGCCCAAAACCTGGTGACCCAGTTCGACAAGGATGATGTCGAGGCCGTGGGACTGGTGAAATTCGATTTTCTGGGCCTGCGTACCCTCACCATTATCGACTGGGCGCTACGGAGTATCAATCATCAGCGGGAGAAGCGAGGCGCCCCCCCCATCGACATCAGCGCCATACCACTGGATGACGAGGCCAGTTTCGACTTGCTGAAGAGATGTGCCACTACCGCAGTATTCCAGCTCGAGTCGAGAGGCATGAAAGATCTCATCAAACGTCTGCAGCCCGACAACTTCGAGGATATTATCGCTCTAGTGGCCCTGTTCCGCCCTGGCCCGCTCCAGTCCGGGATGGTGGACGATTTCATCAACCGGAAACATGGCCGTGCCAGAGTGGAGTATCCCCACCCCGATCTCGAGCCCATCCTCAAGCCGACCTACGGCATCATCCTTTATCAGGAACAGGTGATGCAGATCGCCCAGGTCCTGGCTGGATACTCACTCGGGGCAGCCGACCTGCTGCGTCGTGCCATGGGGAAGAAGAAACCGGAGGAGATGGCGAAGCAGCGCGAGATTTTTACCACCGGGGCGCTGGAGCGGGGTGTGGACGAGAAAACCGCCAGCCACATCTTCGATCTTATGGAGAAGTTTGCCGGGTACGGCTTCAACAAATCTCATTCGGCGGCGTATGCGTTGGTCTCCTATCAGACCGCCTGGCTCAAGGCTCACTATCCGGCTGCATTCATGGCGGCAGTGATCTCGTCGGATATGGACAACACCGACAAGGTGGTCACCTTCATCGATGAGTGTCGGGATCTGGGGCTGACGATAGCTCCGCCCGATGTCAACAATTGTCAGTACCGTTTCACCGCCACCGACGACGAGAGCATCCTGTACGGTCTCGGCGCGGTCAAAGGGGTCGGTGAAGCCGCTATTGAAGCGGTGATCGAGAGCCGCGAAAAGGATGGGGAATTCAAAGATCTGTTCGACTTTTGCCGGCGGGTGGATCCCAGAAAGGTCAATCGGCGGGTCATCGAGGCCTTGATTCGATCCGGAGCAATGGATCCTTTGGGCCCCAACCGGGCTACTCTGATGGCAGCCCTGCCCGATGCCATGCGCGTTGCGGAGCAGTATCTTCGGGACACGGCGGCCGGACAGGATGATCTGTTTGGAATCGCCACTCCTGCTTCCGGTACCACAGAGTATCGCCAGATTCGGGAGTGGGATGAAGAAGAGCGGCTCCGTGGTGAGAAAGAGACTCTCGGACTCTATCTTACCGGCCATCCAATAGAACGTTATCTTCCAGAATTAAAGCAATTTGTCAGCTCCCGTATCGTCGATATCAAGCCGACCCGCAACCAGATCATCACCGTTGCTGGTCTCATCGTTGCTATCAACACCCGCAATAGCAAGCGGGGTGGGAAGCTGGCCTTTGTTACGCTCGACGATCGCAGCGGCCGTATAGAGCTGGTGGTTTTTCCCGAAGATTACGAACGCCATCACGACCTGCTGTTGAAAGACCGGCTGCTGATTGTGGAGGGGGATGTAACCATAGACGACTACTCCGGGGGTTACCGGGTCAGTGCACGCGAGATCTACGATATCGAACAGGCACGCAGCCGCTTTGCCAGGCGGCTGATTGTCTCTATGGAGCAGCGACAGGCAGGCAATGGCTTTGTCGCTTCCCTGGCCGAGACACTGGAACCGTTCCGGGAAGGAAGTTGCCCCGTTGCCATAGAGTACCACCGTTCCGGCGCGCACGCCGTGGTTGCGCTTGGCGACTCCTGGAAGGTACGTCCTGCGGACCTGTTGTTACACAGACTGGCCGAACTGGCCGGAGAAGATCGGGTGCGTCTGGAGTATTGAACCCGGGTTAACAGTATATTTCATATTTCGGAGAACGGGTTGTTGGTCAGGGGGACAAAATATGATAGAGTTCTAACATATTAATCCGGCAACAATATATGTCGCATTCAGGGCTTCAACGGCGATGGGCCGCCTTGCTGCGAACCAGCACGCCACGGCTGAGTACGATATATGTTGTTGCCGGGTTAATAGTACAGTATAGTCCCGCAGACAAATAATACCTGCTTCCCAACGTAGTAGCGACATTGAGAGCTGACGAAGCGATAATATTATCCCGGCAACGATATAATATGAATATGCCGCATTCAGCCATGGCACGCTGGACAGGGATGCACCGGACCAACCTTGACAAGGGAATGACCCCTGCCTGCGCCCGGCTCCAGCCCCATCCGAATGATTGTCAAGCCGCATATGGATCCGATCCCGCCGGTTTTGCATACACCGTTTTGGGATGTTAATGAGCTGATACCGCATGTAACAGAGTAGCTGCGGTTCTACCTCACAACGAGGGGTATGCAGGGGTGGCCACAAAATGCGCTGTTGCTGGGTTGATGGCACCCGAGAATTTTCGAGAAAAAGAAATTGAAGATATATGCAGGCAGATTGGTGTCATTTTTGTTCACCATTCTGCTGACATGCTCTTGCTATAGAGACAATAACGTAAAAGCACCGCCTTACAGGTCAGGGTCGCTCAATGCGATTATCTCCGCGCCCCTGATTGCGCAGGTAGGGGAGGAGATTGTGCTTCAGGCGAATGTCTCCGGGAGGGAAGGGGAGCGCCCTCTTGCGTTCCAGTGGCGAGTGGTGCTCGAACCCGCCTTGGGAGCGGCCCGGCTCTCATCCACTTCGACTGCCACCACCCGTATGGTAGCGGCTACAGAGGGGATATATCGGCTTCAGCTGAAGGTATCCGATGACCGCGGGAGCGAACTCAACGAGTATGAGTTGTTGGTGGAGCAGCCTGAAAAAGGGCTTCCTGGCGATGGAGCTTTTCCAGAGGATGGATATGGGCTCGGGTCCGGCGAGGCTGGCGGCTGTATCCATTTGAACGAGTATGAGGGCACAGGTGATATGGCTATTGGACCTTGACAGGATGTTGAAAAACTCCATTCATGGTCTTTTTCAACGCGGGGCCGGAAAAGTGCGATTTCCCGTCCCCCTCATTTTCAATGACTTGACACCATTGAAAATGGTGGCACATCCTTGTGCCGCAAACAGGCCGCCAAAGAACGACGTTTTTTCAACAGCCTGTCAAGGGGCGTCACCCGCTGTTAGTTGCGAACTCTCCACCTGTTTGTACAAATGGTTACGAGACAAAATCAAGGAGTAATCTGAAAAATGACTCGGCAGGGAATCAAACATCTATTTTTGTCGTTCCTGGTTCTGTTCCTTTTCACTGCTTGCGGTGCGAACGAGCAGGCGGAGAAGTACCTGGAGAGGGGCAAAGCGTTCTATGAAGAGGGTAACTACGACAAGGCGAGGGTGGAGCTGAAGAATGTACTGCAGATAGATCCCAAGAGTGTCGATGGGCACTACTACCTCGCCCTGACCTATGAAAAGCAGCAGAACCTGCAAAAGGCTTTTTCGCACTTCCTTGCGGTATTGGAGCTCGATCCGAAGAACATTCAGGGCCGGCTCCAGGTTGGAAAATACTATCTGCTCAGCCAGCAGAACGACAAGGCCATGGAGACGGCAAACTCAATCCTCGCCGATGAGCCGGACAATCCGCGGGCTATCGCTCTCAAGGGGGCGGTGCTCGCCCGAACTGGGGATGACGCGGGTGCGCTAGAAGCGGCGGAAAGGGCCTACAAAATAGCCCCGGGAGACAAGGAGGTCGTTCTGCTTCTCTCGTCTCTGTATCAAGGGACCAACCAGACGGACAAAGCGGTAGCGGTGTTGAAAAAGGGGATGGAGGAGCACCCCGAGACAGAGATCCTTCGGCTCAAGTTGATAGAGGTATACTGGCGTGCAAAAAACAGCAAAGCACTGGAAAAACTGCTGCGCGACAGCATAAAGAGCAATCCCGAAAACCCCCTCTATGTGACCCAGCTGGCGCAGCTCTACACCGGCCTGAAGCAGCTGGACAAGGCGGAAAGGGTATTGCGTGACTCGGTCGCCGCCAACCCCGGAAACCAGGAGCGGGAGCTCATGCTGGTCAGCTTTCTGCAGGAAAAACGCAGTGCCGAGGCGGCCGAAGCCGAACTTCTGAAATTCATCGACAGATACCCGGAGGCGTTCAAGGCGCGGTTCGCACTGGCAAA
>JALSRO010000008.1 GCA_026984715.1 Chromatiales bacterium
ACCGAGGAGGATCGAACTCCCGACCTTCGCATTGCGAACGCGACGCTCTCCCAGCTGAGCTACGGCCCCGAAACAGTGTTCAATTCTAGTGTCGAACGGGGACAACGATCAAGGGATATTCGGCAATGGTTCAGGCCGTGGCAATCGGGGTGGAATCCTTCTGTCTGGAGGAGAACCCTTGAGAACTATACAGTTCAACGGGTTGCATGCCATTGGTCAGAATGGCGAGAGTCTGCTGGAGGGCCGTTCTGTTCAGCTCCAGAATGCGGCCATTGACCAGGTTGCGGTCACGGCACTGCTCTATCAGGGTGTGCAGCCGCTTCCAGAGGGGGCGCAACTCCCGGGAGAGGGAAGGGTTGCAGCGCTCGATGCATTGGAGTACGCCCGCCTCGTCATCGGGAAATCCATACTGTTTCAGCAGAGTGGAACGCCGCCTGTGCAGCCGGGCAGTCTCCTCCAGCGCTGCCCTTTTGTGCTGCACTGCCTCTTCCAGGGCCTCTCCCCGGCGCTTCTCCAGAGCGGTCTGTTCCTGTTCCAGGCTTGTCTTCAGGCGGGAGAGGCAAAGCTCCTCCTCGGAGAGGATATCAGCCAGCTCCCGCTGACAATCACCGGGGAGTGTCATCTGCCATCACCTCTGTCTGGTGGGGTTTTCTCATGGTCTATCTTCCCCAGGCCTGCTCCATGTCGAGCATCTTCGCCGCGATCCGTTCCGGGTTGATTTCGTAACTTCCCTCCTGAATCGCTTGCCTGATCTCGGCTACACGCTGGGAATCCACAACCGGCATGCTCGCTACCGTATTCTCCAGGCTGCGCATCCTGGCAGCGGTATCGGTCAGGATCACTGTATCCTGGCCTGCGGAGGAGCCGGCTTTCTGCTGATCCCGGCTGGGTTCTCCGCGCCCGACCCTGACCTGGGAAGCCTCTTCCGGGCCTTTCAGGGATGAGGTTGGCAAGTTTTTGATATCTATGTTCATTGTTTCAGTCTCCTGCTCTTTCACAGGGATTATCGGCCTTTCGGAACAAAGCTTTAACGGGATAACCCGGAGTGTGACGATGTTCTCACTTTTACCATGCCCGGTCCGCTGACAATGGCTTCGATGACCTTTTTCGATGTGGTGTTGCGTACCTTGATCAGGTCACCACGGGCGCCGTCAGCGAGAGCCTCTCCCGTGGCGCGGATCTCGATTCCCAGGGATTCGGCCACGATCGTGACTTGCTCTCCGCGCCGCACCAGCCGCGGGAGCTCGATCAGCCGGGGAGTAATAATGGTATCGCTCCCGATGCTGCGCTTGAGCACCTTGCCGACAGGTTGTTTGCGGTCGATTATATACCCCATCTTCAGGGCTGCCAGGTCCCGTTCCACCATCTTGATGTCACTGTCGGTGATCACCTCCCCCCTCGCCAGCGGGCGTGTACTCATGGCTACCGGCTGGATCACCTGAACGTAGGCTGGCACGTAGATGGTCCATGGAGACTCTCCATTGCAGCGGACTCCGATAGTGGTATTTCCCAGAATTCGGCTGCCCGGAGGCTGAAAGGCACCGAGCGGTTCACTACAGCGAGGCAGCCTCAGCCGCGGGCCGATGCGGCCCACTTTTACTCGTACCCTGCTGCCATAATGGTTGGTCTGCTGGCCGACAAACTCTGTCACCGTGCTGCGAATGGAGTCGGCCGACTGAATCGGTGCGGATACGCCAATGGCAGGGACAAGAAGCAACCACGCAACAGCGACCGCTCTGAATACAGGGGCCCTGGTGCTGCAGCTTCGTGGCGCAGCCAGGCAGGCAGGGCGCAATACCGCTCTCCGGATTGATATTAAATGTTTCTCAAGGTTTTTCGCCATCGGTTCGATATATGTTAGCACCGGGTTCATGAACTACGACAGTGAACTCTGCAGATAGTGCCGGGGCAGCAGAACCAGATAACCATGGAGAGCAAATCGTTGGTCAGTCAAGCAATCAGTTCCGAAGAGTACCACAGATTCCGGCAGTTTCTGGAACGCTCCGCCGGCATCGTGCTTGGGGGAAACAAACAGTACTTGGTGGATACCCGCCTGGGACACGTCATGGAGGAGGAGCGGATCGGGAGTCTGGGTGAGCTACTCAGCCGTGTGGAGGGGGGATCATCTGGATTGCGCGAGCGGGTGATCGACGCCATGACGACCAACGAAACGCTCTGGTTTCGCGACAGCAAGCCCTATCAACTGCTTGAACAGGTCATTCTGCCGGAGTTTGCCCGGCGCCCGCTGCGTATCTGGTCGGCCGCCTGTTCTTCAGGGCAGGAGCCCTACTCGATCAATTTTGTAGTCGAAGAGTTCCGGGAGAGGCACCCGGCGGCGGCACCCGTGCGTACCGAGGTTGTGGCTACAGATCTCTCCCCCTCCATGCTGAGTATGGCCAGGGCGGCAGCATATGATGCCATCAGCATGGCGCGCGGGCTGACAGAGCAACAGAAGCAGCGATTTTTCAGCCGCAAGGGGGAGCGGTGGGTGGTAAAGCCGGAATACCGGCGCGCAGTGACCTTCCGAAAACTCAATCTGCAGGACAACTATGCTCCGCTCGGCAGGTTTGATGTGATCTTCTGCCGCAATGTCCTGATCTACTTCTCCGCAGAGCTGAAGCGCGACATCCTAGATCGAATGGCAGATACACTGCGGCCGGGTGGGTATCTGATCCTGGGGAGCTCCGAATCGGTGAATGGATACAGCAATAGATACCGGACCGAGCGCCATGCCCAAGGGGTGGTTTTCCGGACGACGGATTGAGAAGATGCGGTTTGTGACGGCACCCGCCTGAGGCCCTGAACGCGGCAAATGTCGCTGCAGGGTTGAGACACCCGGCAGCCAGGGCAGCGCAGCGGTGATTGCTGCCAGGTTGCACTGTCGTCTGGCGCAATTGAGACCCTTCTCGCAGAACTGTTTTATTGTTTTCTGTACCATCTCCGTCCTGAAATCGGGAAGTACCCCGGTGACACCCAGGTAGCCACGAGAAAGGCGCAGTTTACTGGTGTATCATCGCCAGCCATTTCCCTGGCGGTAGCGCTGCCCCACTGCCATGGTGTTTCGTTCCCATCGCTGCCGTCCGCGCCCGGTTTCAGGCTTGCCCGGTGGAAACCGTTGACAAGCCGGTGGCGGGTTGTGGCGTGAAATATTGCGTTTACGCGGGAAAATGCGTATAAATCCTGCGAGACCATTGGCCCGGCAACGATATATAGCGCTGCCGGGTTAACAATAAGAGGACGATAATACATGTCAAGGGGGGAGGGAGTGCGCATTCGCCAGCAGCGATTGCTGCATGAGTTGTTCATCAGCGTTGCGGAGCGGCAGCCGGCGAAGGAAGCACTCGTCGTCGAGGGCCGTTCCTACAGCTACGCCGAGCTGCTCAAGGCGGCCAGCCAGGTGGCTTCCGCTCTTTCGCAGCGGGGGGTACAGCGAGGGGACCGCGTGGCGATATTCATGGACAACACCTGGCCATGCGTCGTTTCCATATATGGCGCAATGATGGCGGGTGCCGTGTTTCTGCTGATCAATCCCCAAACCAAGAGGGAGAAGCTGAAGTATCTGCTGGAGGACAGCGGCGCCAGGGCGATGTTGACCGATGCTCACCTGGGGTTCGTTTTTCTGGAGGTGCTGGAGGAGATCGGCCCAGACCTGTTGGTGATTGCATCCGGGGTGCTCTCTCCGGAGAGTGAGCGCGTGGAGTCTTTCGATGAGCTGCTGCAGGGTGAGGTGGGGAGCCCTCCCCCCTGTATGACGATTCCGACGGATCTCGCTGCGCTCATCTACACATCCGGGAGTACCGGTTTCCCGAAAGGGGTGATGCAGACCCATCAGTCGATGGTGTTCGCAACCCGCAGTATCGTCGAGTATCTGAGGATGCAGCCGGACGATCGCGTCCTGTTGGCGTTGCCAATGGCATTCGACTACGGCCTCTACCAGCTGTTGATGACCATGAGTATCGGGGCCACGCTGGTTATCGAGCGCTCGTTTACGTTTCAGGGGTTGATCCACAAACGCATGAGAGAGGAGCGTGTCACCGTATTTCCCGGTGTCCCCACCGTCTTTGCCATGCTTGTCTCATCCCACAGGAAAAAGGCGATGCGGTTTCCCGATGTCCAGGTGGTCACCAATACGGCGGCCGCGCTCCCTGCGGAGTCCGTTCCGCTGTTGCAGGAGATCTTCCCCAATGCCTGTATATTCAAGATGTACGGATTGACCGAATGCAAGCGGGTCTGCTATCTCGAGCCGGAGCTGCTTGCGAAGAAGCCTGCGTCTGTCGGTAGGGCTATTCCCGGTACCGAACTCTATCTGCTTTCGCCGGATGGTGAAGAGGTGGGTCCCGGCGAGGCGGGAATACTCTACGTGCGGGGTCCCCACCTGATGGCCGGATACTGGCAGCAGCCCGAACAGACAGCCGAAATGCTGAAACCGGGGAAGTTGCCGGGCGAACGGGTGCTATGTACGCATGACTGGTTTCGCATGGACGAAGAGGGCGATCTCTATTTCCTGGGGCGCAGCGACGACATCATCAAGACCCGGGGGGAGAAGGTGTCACCTCTGGAGGTGGAAAACGTGCTCTACGCCCTGAATGGAGTCCGGGAGGCCGCTGTTGTCGGGGGGAGTGACGAGCTGCTCGGACAGGCTGTATACGCCTTTGTCTCTCTGGAGGCGGGTTCGGAGTTGACGCTGCAGCAGATAAAGAAGTTCTGTATTTCCAGGCTGGAGAACTTCATGGTGCCCAAGGCCATCGAGTTGCTGGACGAGCTGCCCAAATCCCCGAACGGGAAAATCGACAAGAAAAAACTGGAAAAAAGAGTCGCACAATGAATCAGAACGATATCTATGAAGAGTTGCTTGCGCAACTGGATGCCGCGTGCCTGGAGTTTCTTTCAGACAAGCCCGAGGAGACTCCAGAGTCGACCCTGAGGGCTCTCTGGCTGTACGCAGGGGGGGAGCCGGTTTCGGCAGAGGTGGCAATGAGAGCGAAAAGGCTGCCGGAGCTGACGGCTGCCCAGCTGAGGGTATTGCGGCGAGCGATGGATACCCGCTTGAAAGGGGTGCCGCTCTCCCATATAACGGGGCGACAGAGTTTCATGGGGATCGAGCTGCTCTCCTCGGCCCATGCGCTGGTGCCTCGCAAGGAGACGGAGCTGCTTGGAAACAGGGCCTGTGACCTGATTGGCGAACTGGTATCCGCCCAGGGAGATGTGTGTGTAATCGATGTCTGTACCGGGGCCGGGAATCTGCCTGTCGCCTATGCAAAGAGGCACCAGGCGGCCCGCATCTACGCCTCGGATCTAAGCGTCGATGCCGTGGAGCTGGCCAGGAGGAACGTGGTGTTTCACGGTCTGGAGTCGCAGGTCGCATTGGAGGTGGGTGATCTGATGGAGCCATACAGAAACGACCGGTTCCTGGGTAAAGTGGATATTCTGACCTGTAATCCACCATATATCTCCAGTGGCAAGGTAGGGAAGATGAGCAGGGAGATTTCCGAATTTGAACCTCGCATGGCTTTCGATGGCGGGGCATTTGGAATCAGGATCCTCGAGCGACTGATCAAGGGTGCGCCTGAACTGTTGCGTCGAGGGGGATACCTTCTTTTCGAGGTGGGGCAGGGTCAAGGGGGAGGGATCCAGCGGCGGCTGGAGAAGAGCGGCCTCTATCGGGATGTCGCTCCCCTGCACGACGAAAACGGCAGCATTCGAGCGTTCTGCGCCACCGTGGCGTAGAGCCGTGCCGGACACCTATCCCCGCAGCATATCCAGCAGCTTCTGCACTGCCCGGAACCGCTGCTCCCGATCCGGCAGGTTCTGGGTGATGCGCAGTTTGTCCTGCCCGTCCAGTTTGTAGCGCTGCGGCTGTTGCTGGATCAGCTGGATGATTTTCATCGGATCCACG
>JALSRO010000009.1 GCA_026984715.1 Chromatiales bacterium
CGCTTACCTGCTGCTGGTTGCAGTGATGCTGCTGGCCGGGATCGGGTTGTGCTCCCACACCAGCCGTGTGCTCGGCGTTCATGATCACGGCGGTATCGTCTGGGACGAGATTGTCGGTTATTTCATTGCCATGATTGCTGCCCCGGCCGGGTGGGCCTGGGTGGTCGCCGGTTTTCTGCTGTTCCGCCTGTTCGACATCTGGAAACCGTGGCCCATCAACCTGCTGGACAGGAGAGTGTCCGGCGGTACGGGCATCATGCTCGATGATGTCGTTGCCGGAATCTATGCCCTGCTGGTGATCCAGCTTGCGGCGCTAGTGATTTGAGCCCTACGCTTCGCAATCCAACCCTAGAATCTGAATTTGCGCGCCAGCTTACGTAGATCAGAAGATAGTGTGGCTAAGTGATTGCTTGTCTCTACGCCGTGTTTCCCCGCTGCTACAGATTCATTGGCCATGTTGTTTATGTGTGCGATATTGTGTTCGATCTCACCAGTAACCGCGCTCTGTTGTTCAATTGCGCTGGCAATACTTGCATTCATGTCGGCCATTTTTTCCACGGCGGTGGCGATGTTGTCCAGGGAGGTTACTACTTTGGCAACCTGTTCGACCCCTTCCTCTGCCTGGTTACGACCCTGCTCCATCAGAGTGACAGCCGAGCTTGCTCCCTGCTGCAAGGCTTCGATCATTTTTTCAATTTCTACTGTGGACTGCTGGGTTTTGCTAGCCAGATTCCTCACCTCATCGGCAACCACGGCGAAACCGCGCCCCTGTTCACCGGCACGGGCAGCCTCTATGGCTGCATTGAGCGCCAGCAGATTGGTCTGCTCCGCAATGTTTTTTATCACAATCAGAACAGTGCCAATCTCGTTACTATGGTTTTCCAGTCTCTTGATGGCATCTGCTGCCTGCCTGACCTCTTCGGCCAGTCCACCAATCGTTGCGGTGGCGCTCTGTACCACCTGTTTGCCTCCGTGTGCTTCATTGCGGGCTTCGTCTGCCGCTAGTTTGGCTTCTGATGCGTGGGTGGACATCTCCTGAACTGTGGTGGCCAGCTGCGTGATCGCGCTCGTTACCTGGCTGGTTTCACTCATCTGCCTGCTTGTCCGTTTTTGGCTCTGAACGGCACTATCTTTCATATCATTGGCGCATGCAGTAACCTTGTCCACGGAGCCGGAAAGTTTTCTGATCATGCTCTGAAGGTTTTCCAGAAAGCGGTTGAAACAACTTGCTAGAACGGATATTTCATCGCTGCCGCCGTCATCAAGGCGAGCAGTCAGGTCTCCCTCACCTGCTGCGATATCATTCATGGCATGAGTGATCTTGCGCAAGCGGTCATCGATGGTTTTGCGGTAGATGAAGTACAAAGCAGTGAGTACTCCGGCAAAGGTGAGTACTAGAATGAGGATGGTCTCAAAGGCTGTATTGCGGCCGACAGCGAGCTGTTCATCTATAACCGTATCAACCTCCAGAACCCCTCGTACATCCCCGATTTTCCAATCATTTTTTGGGGTTTGCGGATGGGCGTTGTGACAGTTGACGCACGCCTCGCTCACCATTCTGTCTGCCATGGCGACGCGAAGTACTTTGTGGCCCTCTTTTTCTGCTTCTTCGTAGAACGCGCCATCAGGGTTGGTATTCAAATATTTCCAGGCACGTTCTTGAAAATTGTCCAGTTTGCGTGAGCTGCGGTTGGGAAAGGGAAATTCACTATAGAGCGTGATTGATGTTCCCTCCTGCTCCGAGAGTCTTCCCAGATCGTGGATCATCGTCGCCGGCAGCGGAATAGCCTTGTCATTGCCCGCGTGATCGATTGCAGGCCGGATCGCCTGGCTTTTCAGTACCGGCTTGATGACGTTCTGGACATAGTATTTGCGCAGCCTCTTGAGCTGCTTGACTGTCTGCTCTGCGTCGATTATCGCGCCTCGGATGGCACTCTTTTCCATCTGATTAGGGATGAAGTAGGCCATTAACATTAGACAAATGGCAAATATGCCGAAAACCGGAATGGTCATTTTCCATAATAGACTGTTTGGTCCTTTCATTTTTTCCCTTCTATCACTTGCTGTAAAACTGTTCAGCCAGCTGCCACAGGCGATTGGCCCGCTCGTTGATATCCTTCGCCTCTTCAGCCATCTGCCGGACGTTACCAGAGACAGACTCGGCTCCCTCGCGAATCATGGAGACGTTCCCGCTGACCTCTGCCGCGACTGCGCTCTGCTCCTCGACCGCGCTGGCTATCATGGTGTTCATGTCGCTGATGGAGGCGACCATGCCGTTGATCTCATCCAGCAGTTCACCGGCCTTGTTCACCTGTTCGACCCCCTGCTGGGCCTGGCTGCGGCCGTTTTCCATCTCCCGTACCGCATTCTGGCTCCCTTCCTGGAGCCGCTCGATCATGGATTGAATCTCCTGGGTAGACTGTTGGGTGCGGTTGGCCAGTGAGCGGACTTCGTCGGCTACCACGGCAAATCCCCGGCCCTGTTCCCCCGCGCGAGCGGCTTCGATGGCTGCGTTGAGTGCCAGCAGGTTGGTCTGCTCGGCGATGTCGCGGATGACATCCAGAATCTTGCCGATATTTTCCGTCTCCTGCTGCAGCCCCAGCAGTACGCTGGAGGCGTTCTCCACCGTTTTGGAGATGTGATCGATATTGGTGATGGTCTGATCCACCACCTGCTTGCCACAACTGGCCCGCTTGCTGGCCTGCTGTGCGGAGCTGGCCGCTTCACTGGTGTTCTGCGCCACCTCCTGAATGGCGGAGACCATCTGCGCCATTGCCGTTGCGACCTGATCGGTTTCCTGGAACTGCACGGCGACGCTTGCGCCGGCGGCCGCAGCCTTCTGCTGCAGCTCATCTGCAGCCCTGTGCATCGTCTGGGCGGAGTCTGCTATCCGGCCGACGATACCGCCAGCCTCTGATTCGAGCATCTTCAGGCTCAGCATCAGCTGTCCTGCCTCATCGTTGCGGCCGGTGTAGATATACTGCATCAACGGATTGTCGACCAGTGCCCTGGCCTTTCCGATGGCTGTGTTGAGAGGCCGCAACATCAGATGGATGGCTGCAGCGCCGATGCCCATCGATATCAGACCGGCGACCGCCATTGCGGGCAGATTGGCAGGGGCGAACAGTGCGGCCGCCAGCAACGGCAGCAGAGCGATTCCGAAGCCTGCCGTCAGTTTGATGTTCAGACCGAGAGCGCGCTGTTTTGCCTTTTTGGGAAGTTTGCCTTCGCGCAGGGAGGCGTAGAGCTTCTCTGCCCGCTCAACCAAGGTGCGCTCCGGTTTTCTGCGTACCGACTGGTACTCTGCAATCTGGCCGTTTTCTCGAATGGGTGTTACATAAGCGTCGACCCAGTAGTGGTCACCATTGCTGCAGCGGTTTTTGACGATCCCCATCCAGGAGCGGCCCTTTTTGACATTGGCCCACAGATCCTCGAATGCTTCCGGTGGCATATCGGGGTGACGTACCACGTTGTGGCTCTTGCCCAGCAGCTCCGCCTCCTCGAACCCGCTGACATCGATGAAGTCGTCGTTTACATAGGTAATGAGTCCTTTCGGATCCGTCGTGGAAAGGATATTGCTGTTGGCTGGAAAATCGAGTTCTCTTCCTGTTACCGGGTAGTTCTTCTTCATTTCCTGTTCCTGACCTGATTACATATCGCAGCGGATGGCTGCGGCTTGCGTGGCTGCACTTGTGACTACTTATCGGGGAACGCCACAAAATCTTTAATTTTTGTTACATATTTTTCACATCTTAATATTATGAAAATCTTATGTATTTTCTTGTCCGGAAGGGGAATGTGGGACTGTATCCATTGATGTTTCCTCCATCCGATACCTGGTCTTGTCAAGGGCGTAGTCACAGAGCGGTGGCAGTGGCAGTCGGATGAAAATTCACGTGAAATGACGAAGAACCATCGAAAAAGGCCCTGGATGGCCTATTCGATTGCGGCGCCGGGGCGATTGATCCCCCATCCCCTATATTTTCGAGGGGTTGACGATATTGAAAATGGCAGCACATCTCTGTGCCTGAATTGACCTATAGTTTCTGTATGATCGGTGCAGCCTGCCCAAGTATGGCGGGCGATCCGATATGTGACTGCCGAGGGGGAAGAATATGGCTACAAAACGGTTCAGGCTGATTGCGCTTCTCCTGCTCATGGCGCTGGCCGCCGTGGCGCTCACCGCTTGGCTGGGTTACAGCAAGCCGGTCCGGGTGGCGGTCAGGGTGGTCGAGCAGGGGCTGGTGCAGGATACGGTGGCCAACACCCGGGCCGGAACGGTCGAGGCGTGCCATCGCGCCGGTCTGTCGCCGCCTGCCGGGGGGCAGGTTGTCCGCCTGCCGGTGCAGGAGGGGGATCGGGTCGAGCAGGGGCAGGTGCTGATGGAGTTCTGGAACGAGGATCGGGTCGCGGAGGTGGCGCTGGCCCGCAGCGAGGTGGTAGCCGCCCGGGCGCGCGCCCGGCAGAGCTGTGTGATGGCGGAGCTGGCACAGCGGGAGGCGCAGCGTCTGCGCCGGTTGCGCAGGTCGGAGCTGGTTTCGGAGGAGGCGGTGGACAAGGCGGACAGTGATGCCCGCGGTCAGCAGGCCGCCTGCCGGGCGGCGCAGGCCTCCATCGGCGTCGCCCAGGGGCGGCTGAAGGTGGCAGAGGCGGTGCTGGAGCGCACCCGGCTCACTGCGCCCTTCGCCGGTATCGTGGCGGAGGTGAACGGCGAACTGGGCGAGTTCGTGACGCCGTCGCCGGTGGGTGTCCCCACGCCGCCGGCGGTGGACCTAGTGGATATCGGCTGCCTCTATGTGTCGGCCCCCATCGACGAGGTGGATGCACCGCGGATCCGCGTGGGCATGAGCGCCAGCATCGCCCTGGATGCCTTTCCCGGCAAGCGCTTCGCCGGCAGGGTGCGCCGCACCGCCCCCTATGTGCTGGATGTGGAGAAACAGGCGCGCACCGTGGATGTGGAGGTGGAGTTCCTCCATGCCGCAGATACGACAAACATGCTGCCCGGCTACAGCGCGGATATCGAGGTGATCCTGGCGCGGCGGGACAAGGCGCTGCGTATCCCCACCGAGGCGCTCCTGGAGGGGAACAGGGTGCTGGTGCTGGGGGCGGACGGGGTGCTGCAGCAGCGCCAGGTCGAAACCGGCCTGGGCAACTGGGTCTGGACCGAGGTCACCAGCGGCCTGCAGGCGGGCGATGAGGTGGTGGTCTCCCTGGATCGGGAGGGGGTGGCAGCCGGAGCGCGCGCCGAGCGGGATGATTGAGCTCTCCCATATCCACCGCAACTTTCAGGTGGGGGAGCAGACGGTTCACGCGCTGGATGATGTGAATCTGACCGTCGAGGCGGGGGAGTATCTCTCCATCATGGGGCCCTCCGGCTCCGGCAAATCCACCCTGCTCAACCTGATCGGTCTGCTGGACCGCCCCACCTCCGGCATCTACCGGCTGGATGGCCAGGATGTCACTGCGCTGAGCGACCGGGAGCAGGCCGAGGTGCGCAACCGGCGCATCGGTTTCGTATTCCAGGCGTTCCATCTGGTGCCGCGGCTGACCGCGGCGGAGAATGTGGAGCTGCCGCTGATCCTGGCGGGGATCCCCCCGGCGCAGCGCCGGGAGCGGGTGGCGCAGGCGCTGGCGGCGCTGGATCTCTCCGATCGCAGCCAGCACAAGCCGGAGCAGCTCTCCGGCGGACAGCGCCAGCGGGTTGCCATCGCCCGGGCCACGGTGATGCAGCCGGCGCTGCTGCTGGCCGATGAGCCAACCGGCAATCTGGACCACAGCTCGGGGCAGGGGGTGGTGCGCATCCTGGAGCGGCTCAACAATGCCGGCATCACCCTGATCGTGGTCACCCATGACCCGGAGATCGGGCAGCGGGCGCGCCGCCGT
>JALSRO010000010.1 GCA_026984715.1 Chromatiales bacterium
CCTGACCATCTACCTGTGGCTGGATCAGTTCTTTCTCTGGGAGGAGATCTGGCTCGACATTCAGGAGCGCCCGTTCATTACCGTTGGATTCGCCACCTTCGTACTGCTGATGCTGCTGGCGCTCTCTTCACCGAAAGCGGTACTGCGCTGGATGGGCGGGCGCCGTTGGCAGCGGCTGCACCGTTTGACCTATTTCGCTGCGGCGGGAGGCGTGGTTCACTACTGGTGGTTGGTCAAGGCGGATGTGCGCGCTCCCCAGACGTATGCCGTGATCCTGTTTCTATTGCTGCTGTCACGGTTCCGGTGGCCGAAACTGGTCGGCGGAGTGGTCCGGCGGAGGGAGGGGCGTTGAGGCAGAGAGGGGTGTCCCGCTCTCGTCCCTATTCAGCCGGTGACGGTTGGGTGGCGTTTTGTTACTGCAACGGTGCCGGATCGTTGACGCTTTCTGGAATGCAGAAGACGGAGAGTATAGAGCCTCACCACCGCAGCTATTGCCGAATTCTTTGTTATCGCAGTGCCTTTCAGCATCTCTCCCACAACGATATCGGTCTGCCTGGCAATCTGTGGTTCCACCACGGGAGTGAGAGGTCTGCTCGGTGCCCGAGTCACATGCAGGACTCTGGATACCGGTTTTTCAACGACGGGGGAACGGCTCCCCGGCCCGGATAGCGGGGCGGAACAGGCTATATCACCTTCCGTTTCGGAGGATGAGGGTGTGGGACCCGAAGAGTGGGGTACAGTCGCATGGGGAGGGCGGACAGAGCGGATCTCGAGCCCTTTCACCCCCAGGCTGCGCAGGGCCTGAATGTGTGAGTCACCAAGGGCGACTCCTGCGTTGAGCAATATTCGTCCGTTACGGCCAATCAGCTTGCGAGCGACCACCATGCCGACGGACAAGTTATCCGTTGTGATATAAGCCATCTGTCATATTCCGCTATGTTACTCTCAACAACCTCATGCAAGAAAGAGGCCAATATTGTTATTAACCAGGCAACAATATGTTGTATTCAGCCATGGCGTGCCGGTTCGCAGCAACGCAGCCCATCGCCGCTGTAGCCACTCGGCAGTAAGATGGGGTAACGTGGCTTGAAGTCCTTGACACCGTATTAACAAAAAAACACATTTGTTGTTTTATTGTAACAATATTTGGGTGGGAGTGTGGTCTCAGTCGCTTCATTACGCATACATTATCAGGCAGTGTGGTATGGGAATGGCTGCCCATGTTAATATTTTGAGACAAACAGGCGATAACAACGTGGTTGTCCCGGGAATTCCAACCAGCTCTTGACCGTACGATGATGAAGGCTCTACCAGATGATTAGACAACGCACCTTGAAAAACACAATCAGGGCTACAGGGATTGGCCTTCATACCGGGGAGAAGATCTATCTGACCCTGTGTCCGGCTCCTGTCGATACCGGCATAGTGTTTCGGCGTGTGGATCTCGACGAGCCGGTAGAGATCGCCGCCCGGCCTGAAAACGTCGGCAGTACCACCCTCTCCACCACGTTGATGAAGGATGGTATCCAGATCTCTACAGTGGAACACTTGCTGTCAGCATTGGCGGGGTTGGGGATCGACAATGCCTATGTCGATCTCAGTGCGGCCGAGGTGCCGATCATGGACGGGAGTGCCGGCCCTTTCGTGTTCCTCATCCAGTCTGCCGGCATTGCAGAACAGAACGCTGCCAAGCAGTTTATCCGCATCAAGCGGAGTGTCGTGGTCGAAGATGGCGACAAATGGGTGCGTTTCGATCCCTTCGATGGCTTCAAGGTCTCCTTCACCATCGATTTCAACCATCCCGCCATAAAGAGCCGCAGCCAGCAGGTGGTGATGGATTTTTCGACCACCTCCTTCGTCAAGGAGGTGAGCCGTGCCAGGACCTTCGGGTTCATGAGCGAGCTGGAGTACCTTCAGCAGAAGAATCTGGCACTCGGCGGCAGTCCGGACAACGCGATTGTGCTCGACGACTACCGCATCCTCAATGAGGATGGACTGCGTTATGACGATGAGTTCGTCAAACACAAGATTCTGGATGCCATCGGTGATCTGTATCTGATGGGGCACAGTCTCATCGGCGCCTACAGCGCATTCAAGTCCGGACACGCGCTGAATAACCGCTTGCTGCGGGCGTTGCTGGCGGACCAGAGCGCCTGGGAGCTGGTAACCTTCAGCGAGCCGGAGGAGGTGCCCATCGTTTTCATGAAGCCGGTTACGGTCGGCTAGATATGTGGACCGCCGCTGTTTTGGCGGTTCAGCAACTATGGGGGAGGATTGGCCTGTCGGGAGTCGGCGTGATGCGCCAGGCGCTCCAGCGCGTTTCTGAGGCGCGGGGTGCTGGCCGTCGAAGCGCTCTGTAGAAGCAGCGCCGCGCTTTCTGGTGAAAGCCGATGCCGGGGGCGTTCGGTGCTACGCCTCCGGGGGGGCGGTGCGGGCTCAATGCCGATCCGAATATGGCGAATATTGCGAGTGGCCGGCTGTTTTTTCAGCCGCTTCAACAGTTCAGGGGAGAAGTAACGTAGCCTGGTAGCCCAGGCAGGTGAATTGACATGGATAAATAGGGTATCATTGTCCACATTGCCCGGGTGGCAGTGTGTGGCAAGGGCGTCGGGTAGTTGATTCCGAACTGTCCGGGTGGTCTGCTGCAGCTGTTGTGCACGCTGTATCAGGCGTAACAGCGCGGGGGGAGTGCTTTGGGAGAGGCTGCGAAAGGTGGATGGTTGACTCATCGGCTTTTTAAAGTCTGGCCCGAGGAATAACGATACAGAAGCAACAATGCAAATATTTTTTAACACTCTTCCAGTGAAAGCGCAATGAAGATAAAAGTACATTCGAAATATCTAAACACTTCCACCGACTCCTTCCTTATCTCGCCAAAATATCAGATTTTCGCTCTCGCCGCATTTGTGCTCTGTATTGCGATTGCGGGATATACAGGTTACCGCTTCGGTATCGCCAATGGTTTCCAGGATTCGGACGAGATGGCGCAGGAGTGGCAGGCCAATCTCGAACAGCAGCAAAAGGAGCTCGCCAGGCTGCAGCAGGCGGCCCAGGATGGCGCCAATGCCATGGCGAGGCGCCTCGGGCAGCTTCAGGCTCAGGTAATCAGGTTGGAGGCCCTTGGTCAGCGACTGGTCAAAATGGCGCATCTGGACAGCGGTGAGTTCGATTTTGAGAATCCCCCCGCCCAGGGCGGACCCGAAAGCCAGTTCAGCCAGAATGCCATGGCTGCTCCGGATTTCGTTGCGGCGCTGGAACGCCTCTCACGGCAACTGGAGGATCGTGGAAACCAGCTGCAGGTACTGGAGAATGTGTTGATGAATCGCGGCCTGCAGGCCGAAGTACTGCCGGGGGGGCGGCCGATCGTTCAGGGTTGGCTGTCGTCGCGTTACGGGATGCGCACCGACCCCTTTACCGGCAAGCGGGATTTTCACGCCGGTATGGACTTCGCCGGAAAGGAGGGCTCCCCGGTGGTCGCAACTGCTGCCGGAGTGGTTACCTGGGCAGGAAGCCGCTCGGGGTATGGTAATCTGGTAGAGATCAATCATGGTGGGGGTTATGCGACCCGCTATGGCCACAACCGGAAGATTCTGGTCAGGGTTGGCGACACTGTCAAAAAGGGGCAGATCATTGGGGAGATGGGTTCTACGGGGCGCTCGACCGGTCCACATGTCCATTTCGAGGTGTTGCGCAACGGCCGGACGGTGAATCCCGCCAAATATATCCAGGCGGCGCGCTGAGCAGGCGGGCGTGCTGTCCCACTCTGTTCATACTGATAACCCGGCAACGTTATTTATAATATGTTGCATTCAGGGCTTTGGGCAGGCGCCGGACCAAGGTGCAGTGCACAGGCAAGGGTCGTTCCCTCGTCGAGGTCGCTCCAGTGCATCCCTGCACCCGCGACACTCGGAGATCCCTGTCCAGCGTGCTGGAATGCAGGGCCGGTGCCTGCCTGAAGCCCCTAGCCCTATGATATTCAACGACAGGCCGTGGCGTGCCGGCCCGCAGGCTGCATTACCCCATCTTGCGCTAGAGTGGCTACAACGGCGATGGGCCGCCTTGCTGCGAACCGGTACGCCACGGCTGAACACGATATATATCGTTGCCGGGTTAATAGTAATTACTTCCAGCAGATTGTTGAAAAAGGCTTGTTGCCTTTCCCGGCAGAAAAACTCAAAGGCTGCTTTTTCCCCTGTTTCATAAATTCAAGGGGTCGTTGCTCTTCGGTTTTTCCCGGCATATCCATCTGGTTCTCACTCGTCGGGCTGCTATTGAGCGGTTGGCGGAGGCGTGTTTTCCTGTTCCGCCGTCTAGGCTACAGGTGAGAGAAGGGTGCTCCATTTTATGTTCACAGCCCATATTGCTGTATTATTACCTATTTCGAATACTGACAGACGACACAGGCATCCATGGTAAGCAAGGTTCTGAGCAAGATTTTCGGCAGCCGTAACGATCGGCTTCTCAAGCGGTTGAACAAGACCGTCGTCCAGATCAATAGTCTGGAAGAGCAGATTGCCAAGCTGGGCGATGCGGAGCTGAAGGCTAAGACCGGAGAGTTTCGGCAGCGTCTGGATCGGGGGGAGAGTCTTGATGATCTGCTGCCCGAGGCGTTCGCTGTGGTGCGAGAGGCGGGTAAGCGGGTACTCGACATGCGCCATTTCGATGTACAACTCATCGGTGGCATGGTATTGCATCGTGGCATGATCGCAGAGATGCGTACCGGTGAGGGAAAGACACTGGTGGCGACACTGGCCGTCTATCTGAATGCACTTCCGGGAAAAGGGGTGCATGTGGTTACGGTCAATGACTACCTTGCTCGTCGCGATGCCGAATGGATGGGGCAGATCTATGGTTTTCTGGGGCTGACCACGGGAGTGGTGGTTGCGGGAATCGACAGCGCTGCGAGGCGAGAGGCTTATGCCGCGGATGTGACCTATGGTACCAACAACGAGTTTGGTTTCGATTACCTGCGCGACAACATGGCCTTCACCCAGGAGGAGCGTGTGCAGCGGGAGCTCAACTTCGCCATCGTAGATGAGGTGGACTCCATCCTGATCGATGAGGCCCGCACTCCGCTGATCATCTCTGGACCAGCAGAGGACAGCTCCGAGCTCTATGCCAGTATCAACAAATTGATCCCGGGCCTCGTCAGGCAGGAAGAGGAGGATGGACCGGGAGACTACTCTGTGGACGAGAAGACCAAACAGGTCTTTCTCACCGAGGAGGGACATCAGAAAGTCGAGGAGCTGCTCACTGAAGCCGGTCTGCTGGGTGAGCAGGAGAGCCTCTACGATGCCGCCAATATCGGATTGATGCACCATCTGATGGCGGCTCTTCGTGCTCATGCCCTGTTCCAACGCAATGTGGACTACATCGTCCAGAATGGCCAGATCGTCATCGTCGATGAATTCACCGGCCGCACCATGCCGGGGCGGCGTTGGTCGGAGGGTCTTCACCAGGCGGTGGAGGCCAAGGAGGGTGTGCCGATCCAGCAGGAGAACCAGACCCTGGCATCGATCACCTTCCAGAATTACTTCCGCATGTATGACAAGCTGGCGGGAATGACCGGTACTGCAGATACCGAGGCCTACGAATTCCAGCAGATCTACAATCTCGAAGTGGCAGTGATTCCTACCCATAAGCCGGTGGGTCGCAAGGATTTTGGTGATCTGGTCTATATGACCCAGCGGGAAAAGTTCGATGCCGTTATCGAGGACATCAAAGACTGCGTTCGACGCCAGCAGCCCGTGCTGGTGGGAACCACCTCCATCGAGACCTCCGAGTATCTATCAGGGATTCTCAAAAAGTCCGGTATCAAGCACGAGGTACTCAATGCCAAACAGCACGAACGTGAGGCGGAGAT
>JALSRO010000011.1 GCA_026984715.1 Chromatiales bacterium
ACGATACCACTGCTCGAACGCCTCGCCGGTGGTGATGATGTGGTAGTCGGGATCATTCTCGCTATTCACATCGGTGCTGCTGTCCGTATCGTTCAGCAGCTCCTCCAGCCAGGATCGGAACTCCAGATGCTGATAGAGTTTGCGCAGGGTTGCTTTGTCCGGCGGCTGGCGGGTGAGTTGTTCCGGTTTGACCGGCAGTTCCACATCCTGTTTGATGGTGACCAGCTGACGGGAGAGGGGGAGCTGCTCCAGGCTGGCGCGCAGATTTTCTCCCACTTTCCCCTTGATTTCATCGGCATGGGCGATGATTTCGTCCAGGCCGCCGTATTTCTGCAGCCACTTCTGTGCCGTCTTGGGGCCCACTTTGGGTACGCCGGGAATGTTATCCACACTGTCACCGATCAGGGCAAGGTAATCCACGATTCTGTCCGGGGGAACACCGAATTTCTCCACCACCGTCTGCGGATTCAGCTCGGTGTTGTTCATGGTGTTGATCAGGGTGACGTGCTCATTCACCAGCTGGGCCAGATCCTTGTCCCCGGTGGAGATCACCGTCTCCATCCCTTGCTCCGTCGCCTGCCGGGCCAGGGTGCCGATCACATCATCGGCCTCCACCCCGTCCACCATCAACAGCGGTAGTCCCATCGCCCGGACAATGGCATGAATGGGTTCGATCTGCTGCTGCAGCTCTTTCGGCATCGGCGGCCGGTGCGCCTTGTATTCTGGATAGAGCTCATCGCGGAAGGTCTTTCCCTTGGCGTCAAATACCACCGCAATCTGCTCCGGCTGGTAGTCGTTGAGCAGCTTGCGCAACATGTTGATTACCCCGTAAACCGCGCCGGTAGGCTCTCCTTTGGAGTTGGTCAATGAAGGCATGGCGTGGAAGGCGCGATACAGGTAGGAGGAGCCATCCACCAGAATGAGGGGTTTGTTTTCAGGTTTGTTCATAACCGCCGATGATAATGGAGAAATAAGCAAAGCAATCAACCTGGCGACATATATATTGTTGCCGGGTTAATAATTATGTCGCAATCAGACACAATGTGCTAAAAAGAGCGTTTGTTTTTACAAGTTACGGCGGAATTGATAATCACAATGGATAAAAACAGGCATCACCAGTTGAGTCTTACTCCACTAAACGATACAGAGCTGACCAGGGAGTCCTGGAAGATCTTTCAGATAATGGCCGAATTCGTGGAGGGGTTTGAACGGCTGGCGCGTATCAAGCCCTCGGTCAGCATCTTCGGTTCGGCGCGTACCGAGACGGATCACCCCTATTACCAGCTGGCGGAGGATATCGCCCGTGCACTTTCCGATGCCGGTTTCTCGGTGGTAAGTGGTGGTGGTCCCGGGATCATGGAGGCGGCCAACAAGGGGGCCTACGCCGGCAAGTCCGCCAGTATTGGCCTGAATATCCAGTTGCCCCATGAGCAGAGCGGCAATCCCTACCAAGATATCTCTCTCAGCTTCCGTCACTTCTTCTCCCGCAAGGTGATGTTTGTGAAATATGCAGCCGCCTACGTGGTGCTGCCGGGCGGCTTCGGCACGCTGGACGAACTGGCGGAGATCCTGACCCTGGTGCAGACCGGAAAGACCCGCCGTATTCCCATCATTCTGGTGCATGCCCCGTTCTGGACTGGGCTGCTGGAGTGGTTCAAAACCACCCTGGTTGAGGAGAAAACCATCGACCCGGAGGATCTGGATCTCATTCAGGTACTGGACAAACCGCAGCAGGTGGTAGATGCTATCTTCAGCCACTATGAATATCGGGGCTTCGAACCTTCGGCGGAAGAGAGAGAAGCGCTGCTCGATCTATGACTGTTTACCGGATTGCAATGCGATTTATCCAGTTGCTGCTCATCACTCTCGCAGGCTCTTCTGCCTGGGCCGCCGATCCCCATCCGTTGCGGCCACGGGCGGAGATCTCCCGATCCCCGCTCCCGATGCCCGAGGTGAAGCAGGGGAACGTACCTGAGCCGGAGGTCACCATCACCACATCCGGCGAGAATGCCTCAGTCGAAGAGTATCGTGTGAACGGTCGGCTCTTCATGATCAAGATCACCCCTGCAAAGGGGTTCCCCTACTATCTCATCGATACCGACGGGGACGGCGATCTGGACAGCCGCCGTAATGATCTGGAGGGCCTGCCCGTCAACCAGTGGATTCTGTTCCGCTGGTAACGGGATCGGCTGGATGTCTGTCTATACCCCTGTCGAGCGAGCCGAGCTGGAGCGGTTTCTGGTCGGCTACTCGCACTCCCATCTGCTGGATTTTCAGGGCATCAGTGCCGGGATTGAAAACACCAACTACTTTGTCACCACTGAGAGGGGGGAGTATGTTCTCACGCTGTTCGAGCAGCATACAGCGGGAGAGCTGCACTACTTTCTCGATCTAATGGCCTTCCTGGCTGAACACGGCGTTCCCTGTGCGCATCCTCTTGCGGACAGCCAGGGCCGTTATCTGCGGACCCTGAAGGGAAAACCCGCTGCGCTGGTACAGCGCCTCCCGGGCAGTAGCCTGGAGCGCCCGGTAGCGGCTCAATGCGCAGTTTTGGGGAGGGAGCTCGGCAGGATCCATCGGATCGGGCAGAGCTTTCCCCAGCGTCGAGCCAACAACCGGGGGCCAGGGTGGTGGCGGCAAATGGCAGAAAAACTGCAGCCATTGCTGGATGCCGAAGATCGGCAGCTGCTGCGGAACGAGCTGTCGTTCCAGTCGGGCCATCGCTTCGAAGGGCTGCCTCGCGGAGTGATTCATGCCGATCTCTTTCGTGACAATGCGCTGTTCGTCGATGAGAAACTGACCGGCATCATCGATTTCTACTACGCCTGTGATGGGCTGCTGCTCTATGATCTGGCAATTACCGCCAACGACTGGTGCGTCGATGAGTCCGGGAAGATGGACGAGGAGCGGCTCGGTGCCCTGATCCGGGGTTATCGGAGCCAGCGCCCCCTTGCCCCGGGCGAAGCGGAAGCGTGGCCGGCCATCACCAGAGCGGCGGCGCTCCGTTTCTGGCTATCGCGGCTGAACGATCTCCATTTTCCCCGTGAAGGGGAGATCACCCACAGCAAGGATCCGGAGGCGTTCAAACACATCCTCGTGGCGCATATCGATACTCGGGGCATGGTGGAGTTGCTCGGGAGTGGCCACTGAAGAAATAGTGGCGGCAGAAACAACCGGTCGCTTGCTGCCGTGGAAACGGGATCATGGCAGTGGCGGATCCGCCTTTCCTTCAATCGGGCTATGAGGTCGGCAGGGTCACACCCGTTTGCCCCTGATACTTGCCACCGCGATCCTTGTACGAGGTTTCACACACCTCGTCGGACTCGAAAAACAGCACCTGCGCGACACCCTCATTGGCATAGATTTTCGCCGGCAACGGAGTGGTGTTGGAGAACTCCAGGGTGATATGCCCCTCCCACTCCGGTTCCAGCGGAGTGACGTTGACGATGATCCCGCAGCGGGCATAGGTGGATTTTCCCAGACAGACGGTCAGCACACTGCGTGGAATGCGAAAGTACTCCACAGTTCGGGCCAGGGCAAAGGAGTTGGGCGGGATGATGCAGACATCCCCCTTGAAATCCACAAAACTGTCGGCATCGAACTCCTTGGGATCCACGATGGCGGAGTTGATGTTGGTAAAGATCTTGAACTCGTCCGCACAGCGGATATCGTAACCGTAGCTGGATGTGCCATAAGAGATCACCCTGCCGGCGTCGGTATCCCGCACCTGGCGGGGAACAAAGGGTTCGATCATATTGTGCTGCTGTACCATGCGGCGGATCCAGTGATCGGACTTGATGCTCATTTTTTTCTCTGTCTCCTCGGAAGCTATCTTTCTACTACGATGGTGGGAAATTTGTGGCTGAAGTCCCGCGGTCGTAACGAAAGCTGTGCGGCGGTATGCCGCGCCATGTCACGGTAGATGGCGCTCAGGCGACCTTCTGGATCGGCAATCAAGGTCGGGTTGCCGCTGTCGGTCTGCTCTCGGATATGGATATCCAGCGGCAGGGAACCCAGCAGGGTAACACCGTACTGCTCTGCCATCCGCTGGCCTCCTCCGGTACCGAAGACATGCTCCTCGTGTCCGCATCGTGAGCAGATATGGGTGCTCATGTTTTCGACGATGCCCAGTACCGGCACTCCCACCTTCTCGAACATCTTCAGCCCCTTGCGGGCATCCAGCAGTGCAATATCCTGCGGGGTGGTGACGATGACCGCCCCGCTGACCGGAACCTTCTGCGCCAGAGTGAGCTGGACATCCCCGGTGCCGGGGGGTAGATCGACGATCAGGTAGTCGAGATCCTGCCAGTTGGTGTCGTTGATCAGCTGCAGCAGGGCGCTGGTCACCATCGGGCCGCGCCAGATCATCGGCGTCTCTTCCTCCACCAGGTAGCCGATGGAGATGGTCTGCAGCCCGTGGCTGACGATTGGCTCCATGGATTTGCCATCCCTCGACTCCGGCTTCCCCGTGGCGCCGATCATGCGTGGCAGGCTGGGGCCGTAGATATCGGCATCCATAATCCCCACTTTTGCGCCTTCGGCCTGTAGGGCGAGCGCCAGATTGACCGCGGTGGTGGACTTTCCTACACCACCCTTGCCGGATGCCACCGCGATCACGTTTTTCACACCCTCGAGAGGTCTTACTCCTTTCTGTACTGCATGCCTGAGAATATTGGTGGAGATCTCCAGGTTC
>JALSRO010000012.1 GCA_026984715.1 Chromatiales bacterium
CATGGCCATCGATGGTGGCGCCACGCTGGTTCAGTACCGGGACAAATCTGCCACGCCGGTGTGCCGTGTCCGGGTGGCCGGTGCGCTGGCAGAGTTGTGCCGGGAACGGGGGGTCCCCTTTCTGGTCAACGACGATCCGGAACTGGCCCGCTCATCCGGAGCGGATGGTGTACATCTGGGCAAGAACGACGTGACCCTTCGGGAGGCCCGTAGCCAGTTGGGGCCTGCGGCCATTATCGGCATCTCCTGTTACGATCGTCTCGACAGGGCGCGGCGTGCCGAGGCGGGAGGGGCGGACTATGTGGCCTTCGGCAGTTTTTTCCATTCCACTACCAAGCCGGCCGCCGTGCGCGCCCCGCTGGAACTGCTGCAGCACGCCAGAGATGCGTTGAGTATACCGATCGTTGCCATCGGAGGGATTACTCCCGAAAATGGGCGGCAACTGCTTGCAGCCGGTGCTGATGTGCTGGCGGTGATCGATGGAGTGTTCGGGCAGCGCGATATCATGGCAGCCGCACAGCGTTACGCCCGGCTCTTCTGACACCGGCTTCAGGAACAACGACTCAAACACCAAGGAAAAGAGAACCATGCAACATTCACATGAACTGTTTCAACAGGCTCAGCGACACATCCCCGGTGGCGTAAACTCGCCGGTGCGGGCGTTCCGCGGCGTAGGTGGCGAACCGATATTTTTCAAACGTGCCGAAGGGGCCCACCTCTATTCCGAGAGCGGTATGCGCTATATCGACTACGTAGGGTCATGGGGGCCGATGATAGCCGGGCATGCCCACCCCGACGTGATTCGGGCAGTCGTGGAGACAGCCCGTAACGGCCTCAGTTTCGGAGCGCCCACGGTGCTGGAGACCCGGATGGCGGATCGCGTTTGCGAGCTGGTACCGTCGATGGAACTCGTACGCATGGTCAATTCGGGAACCGAGGCGACCATGAGTGCGATTCGTCTCGCGCGGGGGTTCACGGGGCGCGACAAGATTGTCAAATTCGAGGGTTGCTATCACGGTCACTCCGACTCCCTGCTGGTCAAGGCAGGCTCCGGGGCACTGACACTGGGAGTACCCAGCTCTCCGGGTGTCCCTGCGGCGTTGGCGGAGCATACACTGACGCTTCCCTATAACGATATCGAGGCGGTGAGCGAGGCCTTTGCCCGGATGGGCGGCCAGATCGCCTGTATCATCGTGGAGCCGGTGGCGGGCAACATGAACTGTATTCCGCCGGTGGCGGGGTTCCTGGAAGGGCTGCGAGAGGTTTGCGACGAATACGGGAGCGTGCTGATCTTCGATGAGGTGATGACCGGTTTTCGTGTGGCCCTTGGGGGCGCCCAGGCCTACTACGGAGTTACACCGGATTTGACTACCCTGGGCAAGGTGATAGGGGGCGGGATGCCGGTGGGTGCATTCGGCGGAAAGCGGGAGATCATGGAGCAGATTGCCCCTCTGGGGCCGGTCTACCAGGCGGGTACCCTATCCGGCAATCCGGTGGCTATGGCGGCGGGTCTGGCTACACTGGATATCGTCAGCCAGCCCGGTTTCTATGAGCAGCTGACCGGCAAGACAGCTCAGCTGGTATCCGACATACTGGCAGCGGCGGACGATGCCGGTGTCCCCCTGACAGCCAACAGCGTCGGGGGGATGTTTGGGCTCTTCTTTACCGAAGAGGAGAGTATCACCAGCTACACCCAGGTAGTGGAGCGGTGCAGTGTCGATCGATTCAATCTGTTCTTTCACGGAATGCTGAATGAGGGAATCTATCTGGCACCTTCTGCGTTCGAAGCCGGTTTCGTCTCCAGTGCTCATGGCAAGGATGATCTCGATGCCACAGTATCCGCGGCGGCGAAGGTGCTGGCAGGTTTGTAGAGGGGTGGACACACATTGCGGTGCGTATCGGGTTACAATAGCCCCCTGAAGGAGTGCCGTGTTATTAACCCGGCTGTTACTGGCGATGACACAGATATATTATCAAGGGAGAAGAGATGAACAATAAAGTCATTGGTGCCACTGGGGCCATCCTGATTGCCCTTTCCTCGAATGCCGCTGCCGGCGACTTCAGCTTCAGCCGTGTGATCCCGTCGTGGTTTTCATACAGCTATGCGGAGCTAGATTATGTGGATATGGATGACGGGTTCAGTGGTCTCTCCGCACGGGTCTCTTTCGACGTCAGGCCGAACTGGAATATCTTCGGACAGTATCTGTTCGCCAGCAGCTCAAAATATGACATCGATCTCGACTACCGGGTGGTTTCGGTCGGTGGTGGTTACCACTATCAGTTGAAGAATTTCAAGAATAGTGATCTGCTGTTTCATGCCGCGCTTCAGCAGGGCAAGAACGAGTGGGCCAACCAGTTTCATCAAAAGGGGGACGAGAGCGACAGCGGGATCCGTATCGGGGCCAAGTTGCGCTTCGAGCCGCAACCGGATCTGGAGGTGAATGCCGACATCAGCTACAACAGCCTCTTCAACAACGATCTCACTTTTACCCCTGCCGTTCTGTACAACATCAATCAGCAGTTTGCCGTCAAGGGGAGTTTCGAGTTCGGGGATCTGGATATGCTCTCTATCGGAGTCAGGTACTATATCCGGTAATCTTCGACCTTCGGTTGGCCGGTGAAGGCCGGTGCCGGGAGGTACCCTATGCGCATTACCGTTCTTCTGCTCCTCCTGCCGTTGTGCGCCCGGGCCGGGGGACCACCTGTTTCCGCCATAGCCAGTGCACACCCACTGGCGACGAAGGCCGGTTTCGAAGTCCTCTCCCGCGGTGGCAATGCCTTTGATGCCGCTGTTGCCGTGACTGCTGCACTGGGGGTGGTGGAACCCACTGGCTCGGGGCTGGGTGGAGGTGGTTTCTGGCTGTTGCACCGGGCAGCCGATGGCTATCAGACCATGCTGGATGGCCGCGAAGCAGCCCCCGGCGCGGCTCATCGGGATCTCTATCTGGACGGTGAAGGCCGGGTGATCCCCGGCCTCTCCATCGACGGTCCTCTGGCGGCGGGTATCCCCGGGGTTCCGGCGGCGCTTGTCCATCTCTCCCGCCACTATGGAAAACTGCCTCTTTCGGCCTCTCTGGCCCCGGCAATCCGGCTGGCGCGGGAGGGGTTTCCGGTGGACGAATCCTACCGCCGCATGGCGCGGTTCCGTCTCGCCGCCCTGCGCCGCTCCGCTGCGGCGGCCGCCATATTCCTGCAGAACAACGATGTACCGGCGCCGGGTTTCCTGCTTCGGCAACCGGATCTCGCAGCCACGCTGCAGCGGCTGGCAGAGCAGGGAGAGGCGGGATTCTACCGCGGTGAAGTGGCGCGCCGGCTGGTCGATGGCGTGCGCCAGGGGGGAGGAAACTGGGCCCTGGCCGATCTGGAGAGATACCGGGCAGTGGAACGCCGGCCGATCACCGGGCGTTTCGGTGATATCACCATTACCTCTGCGGCGCCCCCTTCTTCCGGGGGAATAGCCCTTCTCACCATGCTGAACATTCTGGAACGGTACCCTCTGAAGCGGCTGGATCAGGTTACACGCATCCACCTCATGGTCGAGGCGATGCGCCGCGCCTACCGTGACCGGGCCGAGTATCTGGGCGATCCCGACTTCGTGGAAATCCCGGTGGCGCGCCTCATCTCTCCTCTCTATGCGGCAGGGCTGGCCGCGGGGATCCGACTGGATCGGGCCACCCCCAGTGCCGCGCTGCCTGGCGCGATGGTTCAGTACGGCGGCGCAGATACCACCCACTTCTCCATTATCGATCGAGAGGGGAACCGGGTGGCTGCAACCCTGAGCATAAACTATCCGTTTGGTTCCGGATTCGTGGCACCCGGAACCGGCGTGCTACTCAACGATGAGATGGATGACTTCTCAGCCAAGCCAGGAATTCCCAATGTCTATGGATTGGTCGGTGCGGAGGCGAATGCCATTGCACCGGGTAAACGACCTCTTTCCAGCATGACCCCAACCTTCCTGGAGAGCCGCCGGGGCGTTGCCATTCTGGGTACTCCCGGCGGCAGCCGGATCATAACCATGTTGCTGCTTGCGACCCTGGAGTATGCCGATGGCAGGCCTCCTGAAGCATGGGTGGCGCGGCGCCGTTTTCACCATCAGTATCTGCCCGATGTGATCCAGTTCGAACCGGAAGCATTGACGGAAAAGCAGGTGGCTGAGCTGAGGAATCGGGGGCATCGGCTCCGGCGACTGGATGCTCAATATGGAAACATGCAGGCACTGCTCTGGGATCGACTCGGAGGGCGTGTGTTGGCTGCAAGCGACCCGCGTGGCCGGGGACGTGCGGAGATCCGCTGACACCTTCGGGAACAACTCCATTGGGGGCACTGCGCCCGGCAGTGGAGCGATCCCGGCCGGCACCGATTCGGTTTGCTTTCAACGTTCCGTTAACCACATGTCTGTTCGTCGGCTGACAGGGTAGGGGCGTGGACGCGGCAGCACTCATCTCGACCATCTCCGACTGGATCGCCGCCCATCCCGGATGGGCCGGCTGGCTGGTGTTCGCCATCGCCCTGGGAGAGTCGCTTGCGGTCGCCGGGCTTTTCGTGCCGGGAGCGGTATTGATGTTCGTGGTCGGTGCCTTGGTCGGGGGCGGGATGATGGAGCTGTGGCCGACGCTGCTCTGGGCCACGGCCGGCGCCGTGGCCGGTGATGCCATCAGCTATGGTTTGGGTCGCTACTACCATGAGCAGCTGGGGCAGATATGGCCATTTCGTCGCTACCCGGCTCTGATCGATCGTGGAAAACTCTTTTTCCAGCGCCATGGTGGCAAGGGAGTGCTGTTCGGCCGCTTTGTCGGGCCGGTGCGCCCCATTGTTCCTTTGGTGGCGGGAATGATGGATATGCCGGCATGGCATTTTTTTATGATCAATATCGTGTCGGCTATGCTCTGGGCTCCCGCCTACATCCTTCCGGGAGTGGTGTTCAGCAGCTCTTTGGGTATGGCTACCGAGGTGGCGGGGCGGTTGGCGGTGGTGTTGCTGCTGCTCTTTACGGTGGTGCTGGCCACCATCTGGCTTGTACGCTGGTTCTCCAGGCTGTTGCAGCCGCGGGCCAACCCGCTGATTGCCCGGGTACTGGTGTGGAGCCGTCACCATCGGTTGGTGGGGGAGATTGCCGAAGCACTGCTGGACCCTGAGCATCCGGAGGCGCGTGGCCTGGCGATTCTGTCGGTAGTGCTGGCGACGGCGGTGATCGTATCGGTGTTGCTGTTCGCCGCAATCCAGGAGAGCCGGCTGCTGGGCAACCTGGATCTGTTGATATTCAACTCTCTGCAACAGCTGCGCACCCCCTGGGCCGATCGCCTGATGGTGTTCGTCACCTGGTTCGGTGATGTCTACGGGATTGGAACGGTGCTGGCGGCAGCTATCGGCTGGTTGGCGTGGAGCAGGAACCGGCTGGCAATATACCACCTGCTGGCCGTCGCTTTCTGTACCGAGGCGATGGTGTTGTTGCTCAAGGTGGTTACCGCCGTGGAGCGACCCATGGTGATCTATCAGGGGGTCAATGCGTTCTCTTTTCCCAGCGGACATGCCGCCATGAGCACGGCGGTATTCGGCATGTTGGCCATCATCATCAGTGGTGCGCTGCCAGTGGCCCGGCGCTGGCTCGTCTACGGGGTTGCCGGCACGCTGGCTGCCTTGATCGGGTTTTCCCGGCTCTATCTCGGTGCACACTGGCTCTCCGATGTGCTGGGCGGGATGATGCTGGGGGTCGTCTGGGCCGCGCTGCTGGGGATCGCCTACCGACGCCATCTGGACAGCGGTCTGCGGGCGCTGCCGGAGCGCCGTCGTGTTGCCGCCGCCGGCCGGCTCGGCATG
>JALSRO010000013.1 GCA_026984715.1 Chromatiales bacterium
TCTGGCCGATGCAGTCGATGAGGAAAAATATGCCAAGGCAGCCACCACGCTTTGTAACAGGCTGCTCAGGTTTCAATCGACGGCCGGGAATTTCGAGACATCCAGAGGAGGAACGGAACTTCATCCCCACTGTTATGCAACAGAAGGGCTGCTCCATGTGGGCCGCATGACTTCCAACCGGGAGTTCATCGATGCAGCCGCACGCGCGACCAGCTGGGCCCTCGACCAATGTGACGATGGTGAAATTCCGCAAAGCTTCGAGTTTTCTACCGGCTCCCCGCTGGCGCGATTCAGGACCGATGCGCTTGCCCAGGTTCTCGCGCTGGGATCCGACCTTCTTCAGATGGAGATGCTGGAACAGAAGTATCAAAAGACGCTCGATGAGCTGGCATCCAGGATCCTGGGGATGAAACTGAACAGAGATGGATACTTTCAGTATGGATTCTATGAACGCCCTTTCCAGGGAAAAACCGAATCCAACACCCGCAGCTACTGGACAAACATGTTCTGCCTCAGAGGGCTTTTCAAATACTACCTCTCCTCGATCGTCTGCAATACCTATGTTGCAGTTCTGGCAGGAGGAATCGGATCGAGAGTCTGGCCAATCTCCTGTGAGAACCGACCCAAGCCGGTGTCGACCACCCTGCTGGGAGATCGTTCACACCTGCAGGAGACCATTCGCCGTTACACCCATGACTACTTTATCCCCCCTTCGCGAATCTATATCCTCTGCAGCAAAAATGCCATGCAGCAGGCGATGCTACAGGCAGCCAGCGAAGGGGTTCCCGAGGAGAACTGCATTATAGAGCATGAACCAAAGGGGACCATTCCGGCAGTATCGCTGGCACTGCGTGGCATTCCCTCACCGGAACCCGACAAAGAGCGATTTGTAATCGTAACCATGTCCGACAATGTCATCTCACCATACAAGGCGTTCCAGCGGGCGGTGACCAATGCGCTGTTCACCGTTTGTGAAAATGAGTGTCTGGTAAGCATCGGGAAGCCCGCCGACAAAACAGAGCCGATTGATGACCGTTTCGGCCATATGTTCTATGAACGGAAGATAGAGAACTATCACGCCTATGAGGTAACCCGTTTCATCGAGAAGCCCCAACCCTGTGACGCCGAGCGCCTCCGTGAGCTTCCCGGCAGTCTGGCGTGGGAGTGTGGCGGGGTTGTCTTCCGAGAAGGGTACTATGGGAAGCTCCTCCCGAAAGTTCCTCAATCCGGTAATCTCGCAGAGGATCTGCTCTCCAGGGCAGGCCCCTGGTCGAAGCAGGAGGAAGGAGGCATCAGGCTTGCAACCGCACTGCTGGGCCGTGGGGTACGCTTTGAGGATTTCGGTGTCCCGGGCAAGAACCTGATGGATTTCCATGCAGGAGACAACAAGCATGATCAGGGTAACAACAACATCTTCCTGGGAAACAGCAGGATTATCAAACTGCTGTCATGCTCAAACAATCTGGTAATCTCCGATCAACTTCCAATTGAAGGTTATGGTCTGGATGGTTTTGTCGTCATCGACAACTCCGTGACCAACACAGCCGTAATCATGCCCATTGACGAGGTCAGGCATCTGCCGGGGCTCTATCGGCTGTTCTCCGGTTCAGCGCAGTATGAACCTTTCATCTCCGGAGGGCCGGCTGCGCGGAACGCACTCCCCACCACCTTCGTGGAGAAGAGCCCCAATGCGCATGCCAGCTCGGACAATGGATTGGTTTTTGCCTATAACTTTGAGGACAATCTGACTATCTCTCGCCGCAAGGACAAGTTGGTAATTGTAAACAACGCATTTCCGAAAATGGACTCCTCGGATTTTCGGATATTGCTGGAAAAGCAGCGCGAGGATCCAAAACTGGCGGAGCACCTGATCCAGGTTGGTATGCTGGCAGGCGCTGTCGTCGGGGATGGTGTCGTACTGTCTGATGCCGGACAACAGGCCCTGAATTTGCTCTGCCTCTATCACGACATTGGCGGTTATCTCGATGATGAGGCAGAACGGAAAGAGAAGGAGTTGATAGAGGAGTTCGAAAAGAGGACAAAGCTGAATCGGAGAATGCTGGATTCCAGGATCATCCACGAGGTGATCAGGTCATATGGCGATGGCTCGTCACTTTCCGAGGAAGACATCGTCGGCTTGTTGAATGACAACGTCAACTCTGCGGTTGAATTTCTCAGGAAAAGGCGCATTCAGGACGGAGATCTCCGGGATCTGATCATTACCCTGCTGCAGATTCAGGACTCTCCCCATCTCTTCTCGGCATATATGAGTGACTACCAAGAGACTGGATTGCCCTATTCCGCCACGGAGGTGGAGACGATTTTTTCCTGCTTCAAGATCGCGGAGAACATCTCCAACGGCCGCTGGCTGTGGAAGAGGAGAAAATTGTGCTCCGGGAAAACCCGGTGCCACGGTTTCCTTGTACACAATGAAGGTTCTCTGGAGGACTTTCCCTTCATACTCTCGTTCACGGTGAAGTGGCTGCGGGATGCCCATATCGATCCGGAAAAATATCTCCTCCGCCTGAACGACCTCCTTGTTGATCCCGACTCATCGTTGAACCGGGCCATTCTCAGAATTCAGGAAGGAACCCCCCTGTTGCTGTGCGACAGGATATATATTGAGCTGATTGGCAACCTCAAATCGTCCGGAAACGAACCAAGGCAACTTCCGGAGCTCGCCGGAGAGATGTTCGAAAGAGTTGCCGCAGAGGAGGAACAGTCGTTTCAGTACACCCAGCTCCTCGAGCTGCCACACAAATTGAGGCAACTCGAGCCATATTGCAGCTACCTGACGGGGGACTCGATAGCATTCATCCACGAGATGGTGGCCGACATATACCACAAGAACTGGAAGAGTATCAATCCGCATGTCGATCCGGCGGTCATAGCCCGCCTGCAGGGTTGAGCTCCTGCCGCACAACGGCACTTACAGGGGCCGGCCGTGGGCGGCCGAAGGATATCGCCCCTCAGCCGCCGATCAGACGATCCACCTTCTGGAAGCCCCGCGGCAGCTTCCGGCCGCGGCGGCCACGCTCTGCAACATAGTGTTCCAAATCAGTACCCTTGAGGGTGATGTGGCGCTTCCCGGCATGGATGGTGATGCTACCGCGCCGGGGGATCACAACCATGCCCTTCACATACTCCTCCCCGGCAGCCAGGCCAGCCGGTGAGATACCAATCATCTTGTTCCCCTTGCCGCGGGCCATCTGCGGCAGGTCGTCCACGGGGAACAGCAACAGTCGTCCGTCACTGGTTGCCACCGCTACCAGCCCTGCATCCTCGGGGAGCTCTGCCGGAATCAGTGGGGCAGCGTTTCGAGGCAGGGTCAATACGCTCTTGCCTGCCTTGTTCTTTACATAGAGATCGCCCAGCAGGGTGATAAAACCGTAGCCAGCGTCGGAGGCCAGCAGATAGCGTTTATCCGCCTCCCCCAACATCACCGCCCGGAAGGTAGCCCCCGCAGGAGGATTCACCCGGCCGGTCAGAGGTTCACCGTGACCCCGCGCCGAGGGTAGCTGGTGTGCCGGCAGGGAGTAGACCCGCCCGGTGGAATCCAGCACAACCGCTTGCTGATTGCTACGCCCCACGGCGCTGTCGAGGAAACGGTCTCCTGCCCGGTAGTTGAGCCCCCCCGCATCCACTTCGTGCCCCTTTGCGGCTCGGATCCACCCTTTTTCCGACAGGATTACTGTGATCGGCTCTGCGCTGATCAGTGCGGTCTCATCCAGGGGCCTTGCCACGCTCCTCTCTACCAGCGGCGAACGGCGTTCATCGCCATATTTTTCCGCATCCTCCTGCAGCTCCTTACGAATCAATGTCTTGAGCCGGCGATCAGACCCCAGGATCTTCTCCAGCCGGTCCCGCTCTGCTGCCAGTTCCTCCTGCTCACCACGGATCTTCATCTCTTCCAGTTTTGCCAAGTGGCGCAGCTTCAACTCCAGGATCGCCTCTGCCTGCTGCTCAGAGAGCTCGAAGCGGCGCATCAGTACCGGTTTGGGTTCGTCTTCGTTGCGGATGATGGCAATCACCTCGTCGATATTGAGATAGGCGATCAGCAGACCCTCCAGGATGTGCAGCCGGGAAAGCACCTTGTCGAGGCGATGCTGCAACCGGCGGCGCACGGTAGTCACTCTGAACTGCAACCACTCCGCCAGCATCTCGCGCAGATTCCTGACGCGGGGGCGACCATCCAGGCCGATGACGTTCATGTTGACGCGGTAACTGCGTTCCAGATCGGTGGTGGCAAACAGGTGCGCCATCAACTGCTCCACGTCCACGCGGCTGGAGCGTGGTGTAATTACCAGCCGGGTGGGATTCTCATGATCCGACTCATCGCGCAAATCCTCCACCAGTGGCAGCTTCCTGGCCCGCATCTGGGCCGCAATCTGCTCCAGCACCCTCGCTCCGGAGACCTGATATGGGAGCGCCGTAACGATGATGTCCCTCCCCTCTCGGATATAACGGGCCCGCATCCGCAGTGTGCCGCCACCACCCTGGTAGATCTTCGCGATTTCGGTACGGGGCGTGATAATCTCCGCTTCGGTAGGATAGTCCGGCCCCAGGATATGTTCGCAAAGCTCCTCCACAGTGGCCTTTGGCGATCCCAGCAGGTGTACCGCTGCGCCCACCACCTCCCTCAGATTGTGGGGTGGAATATCGGTCGCCATCCCCACCGCAATGCCGGTAGTGCCATTGAGAAGGACATTCGGCACCCGTGCAGGCAGCAGTGCCGGCTCCAGCAGGGTACCGTCGAAATTGGGCACCCACTCGACCGTTCCCTGGCCGAGCTCTTGGAGCAGCAACCTGGCAAAAGGAGATAGGCGGGACTCTGTGTAGCGCATCGCAGCGAAGGATTTGGGATCGTCCGGGGAGCCCCAGTTTCCCTGACCGTCGATGATCGGGTAGCGGCAGGAAAACTCCTGCGCCATCAGCACCATCGCCTCGTAACAAGCAGAGTCGCCGTGAGGATGGAACTTGCCGAGCACGTCACCTACAGTGCGTGCCGACTTCTTGTGCTTGGAACCTGCGCTGAGACCCAGCTCGGACATGGCATAGACGATACGCCGCTGCACCGGCTTGAGACCGTCTCCGATATGGGGCAGAGCACGATCGAGAATAACGTACATGGAGTAGTCCAGATACGCCTTTTCGGTATAGGTCTTCAGCGGCAGCCGCTCGACCCCTTCATGGTTCAGTTCGGTCTGTTCCATCTTCTGCAGTCAATCTGATTGACCCGACCGAGTTCGGGCACAGCGATGATACTTTATTTGAGAGGGAAGGGTAACTGGCAACCCGTCAGCAACGTGCCGTAGCCTGTTGTTGGGCTTCGACTTGCGTAACCGGCTTGCAATGAAGCAGCGAGATTGCCAGTCCGAGTTGACGCTATTGATACTCATTGGGCCTCCTCCCTCTGCGGGCTTGGCAGGCACCTGCGGGCAGCGGCCCGAAGGATTATCACCTACCTTCCAATTGTGGATCGACACAATGAAGAAGAAGGAGACTCAAATTGAGATTCTACACCAAAACACACACCCATTTCTGTGGCATCGACCTGCACGCCCATTGCCTCTATGTCTGTATCCTCAAGGAGAGCGGAGATCCCTGTCTGCACCGCAAAGTCCCCGCCTCTCCCGAGGCCCTGCTGCGATGCATTGCTCCCTACCTGGATGACCTCATCATCGGTGTGGAGTGCATGTTCTCCTGGTACTGGGTAGCCGACCTGTGCGAAGACAACAACATCCCTTTTATCCTGGGGCATGCACTATAATGCGCTCCATCCACGGTGGAAAGGCCAAGAATGACAAGATTG
>JALSRO010000014.1 GCA_026984715.1 Chromatiales bacterium
TGCAGCTGGGACGGGGAAAACCCGCCAACAGCCGCACCATCCGGCTGAAACCCTGGCTGGAGGCAATGGTTTCAGAATTCCGGGAGATAGCCGATAAACAGGACATCACGATTCATACAGAAGTCACACCATCCGATATGGAGATTACCTTCGACCCGGACCAGCTGCATCAGGTGGTCTGGAACCTGTGCCAGAATGCAGTTCATGCCAGCACCGACCAGCTGGAGATAAAACTGCACGGCGCCACCACCCCTGCCAGCGGCACACCCTTTCTGGAGATCAGCGACAACGGCCCCGGCATCAAACCGGAACTGGAACAGCAGATATTCGAACCCTTTTTTACCACAGACGCCAAAGGAACCGGCCTGGGACTCTATATCGTGCGCGAACTGTGCAGCGCGAATCGGGCCAACATCCAGTATCGATCCAGCGCCAGTGGCGGCGCCTGCTTCCGCATCAACTTCCCTGTGGAGAAATCACCACAGAGACACGGAGAACAAAAAGATACCCGATGAATAAACAAACGATTCAACTCCACCCTCCGTGGCACAAAACAGAAACAGGCTAAAAAAAGATGACCCGACCGCTTGCACTAATCATCGATGACGAACCGGATATCTGCGAACTGCTGGAGCTCACTCTCTCCGGCATGGAGATAGACGCCCATGCGGCGACCACGCTGGCTGAGGCGCATCTCCTGTTGAAACAGCATGAATTCGATCTCTGTCTCACCGACATGAAGCTGCCGGATGGAAACGGCCTGGATCTGCTCAAACAGATCAGGCAAAAACATCCCGCACTTCCAGTAGCTGTCATCACTGCCCACGGTAATATGGAGCTGGCTATCGAAGCGCTCAAGGCCGGTGCCTTTGATTTTCTCTCCAAGCCGATTGATCTGCAGATGTTGCGCAACCAGATCAGCAGCGCCCTGCGCATTTCCCCCCGGCTCCCCCGTGAGCGGCGCACCCGCCATATCCTGCTGGGTGACTCCGGCGCCATGTGTTCACTGCGCGGCGCAGTGGAAAAAGTATCCCGCAGCCAGGCGCCCGTTTTCATCCGTGGCGAGTCAGGCACCGGCAAGGAGCTGGTGGCACAGATGATTCACAGGCAAGGGCCGCGCAGCGACAAACCATTCGTGCCGGTCAACTGCGGCGCCATCCCCGCGGAACTGGTGGAAAGTGAATTTTTCGGGCACAGGAAAGGCAGCTTCACCGGCGCAACTGCGGACAAGGAGGGACTGTTCAAGGCAGCGGATGGCGGCACCCTGTTTCTGGATGAAGTGGCCGATCTGCCCCTGAACATGCAGGTAAAACTGCTGCGCGCCATTCAGGAAAAAAGTATCCGCCCGGTCGGTGCCGCACAGGAGATCCCGGTGGACGTGCGCATCCTCAGCGCCACCCACAAAAATCTTGTGGAACTGGTGGAACAGGGTGCATTCCGTCAGGATCTGTACTACCGTATCAACGTCATCGAAATACCCGTTCCCGCCCTGCGCGATCGCCTGGAAGACCTCCCGTTGCTGATAGAACACATCATGCAGAAACTCGCCAGACAGAACCAGCTGCCCGCCCCGCGAATTGCAGCCGAAGCCATCGATCTTCTGCACCAGTATGACTTCCCTGGCAACGTGAGGGAACTGGAAAACATCCTGGAGCGTGCATTCGCCCTGTGTGAAAACGAAACAATCCAGCCACAGGATCTGGGTATCACCCCGGCCACGGAGTCACGACAGAAATCCTCGGCGCAACAAAACAGCGACCTGCCGCTGGAGGAGTACCTGACCGGTATCGAAAAAGAGGCCATCCAGGCCGCACTGGCCAAGACCAGGAACAACAAAACCGCCGCCGCCGAGCTGCTGGGGATGAGCTTCCGCTCCCTGCGTTATCGGATCAAAAAGCTGGGACTGGAATAAACGTTTTACACCACAGAGGCACAGAGTGCATGGAGGGGCGGTTTTTGGTGCCTGCCTTCCCTTTGATCATCTCAGTGCTCTCCGTGTCTCTGCAGTGAACTCAATCACAAAGTGACAATATTCGTCACCTGCCGCTGACAACCCTTGTCACTTTCAGGAAGTATTCCCCTGTCAACATTGAAAAACAGCACGAAAAAACACAAACTTCCAGCCAGATTCCGGATCAACCGAACTGGCACATATCATGCAGAACTAAAGGCGAGTCAACTTCTGCCGATAGAGATAGTGCAGAGGCAATATTGTCAGGAACCATCGTAACTTAAAAACAGAGGAAACAAAGAGATGAAACGTACACAGCAGGGTTTTACACTGATTGAGTTGATGATTGTGGTCGCAATCATTGGTATATTGGCGGCGATTGCGATTCCGGCGTATAGCAACTATATTTCGCAGGCAAAAATGAATACGGCCAAGTCCAATTTCCAGGCTGCCGTACGACTAGTAAAAAATGAGCTTGCCAAAAGATCAGCTGGAGGTACTGCCTCCTCAGATGTAGTAGCAGCATTGAACTCTGGAAATAAAAAGAGTCCTACAGATAGTTCAAAGGCTGCTTTTGTGGAAGCTTCATCTGCACAGTCAGATCAAGTTGCAATCTCTGCTACAGATTTGACAGGCATCTCGCTTGGTGGGACGGTAACGGTATATCCAGCGACCAACCCAAGTGGAAATGGATTGGCTTCGGTCACTATCACATACGAATAATCAAGGCAAATAGATATAGAACTTTTAACAGCAACCCGCGCCATCCCGGCGCGGGTTTTTTATCCATTTCCCCAATCCACCCCATTGCAGATCACACGAAATCCACCTCTGGATGAACAGCAACAGGCTCCATGTGGAAAACGCCGTTTTGTTCCACCGGTATATCGCCCCTGACAGGATGTTGAAAAAGCCCATCCATGGTCTTTTTCAACGCGGGGACGGAAAATGCCGATTTCCCGCCCCCTTCGTTTTCAATGAGTTGATGCCATCGAAAATGGCGGCACATCTCTGTGCCGTAAACGGGCTGCCGAAAAACAGCGTTTTTCAACAGCCTGCCAAACAAATTCCGTAACCCGCCGATCTGGAATTTACGATTGTGGGACAAATCTCTCAAGCTTGGCAGAGATTGAGATAGAATCTATTCCTCCCGCTTTCGTCACCAGGTTTTTGCCCAACCAAATAGAGTTTATGATCACTGACAGATATAACCGAAATGTCGGCTCAACCCTCATCGAACTGATGATCGTGATTGCCATCATCGGCATCCTGGCCGCCATTGCCATCCCCATCCCCGCCTATTCCGGCTATATCAGGCAGAGCCGTGTCTCGGCGTTGATGCACAACTGGGAGATCGCTGTCTCCACTATTCGTTCAGAAGCAGCGCATGCAGAAAGCTCCGGTGGCAATTGCCGTGATGTGATTGCGATGTTGAACAGTGGTGATCGCAGGGGGGTGGGAAATGGGGCCGTCCCGGCATTTGCAACGTCTGGCGGCGATGCCGGAACAGTGGTCGTCTCCGGGCTCGGGGGGAATAACTGCCCGGATAATGGCGAGAACGTCACCGTGGCCGTCGTTCCCTCCCCGGGAACAGTGGCAGCCGACTATCCGGGGGGAAGCACCCCCACCATCCATTTTTTGATTGATTGAGGAACTTACAGCTCACGCCGCCCGCTGAAAGCATGGGAGAGGGTATCTCCATCCACATACTCCAGCTCTCCTCCGAGCGGGACGCCGTGGGCGATGCGGGTTACGCGGATGCCCCGGGCACGCAACCGCTCGCTGATATAGTGGGCGGTGGCCTCTCCCTCTACGGTGGGGTTGGTGGCCAGGATCACTTCGCGGATCTCGCCGCCGCTGCAGCGCTCCTCCAATTTGTCGAGACCAATCTCCCTGGGGCCTATGCCATCCAGGGGTGACAGGTGGCCCATCAATACGAAGTAGAGCCCCCGGTAGCTACCGGAGTGTTCGATGGCCTCTACGTCGACAGGCATTTCGACGATGCAGAGCTGGCTCCGGTCCCGGCCGGTACTGGCGCAGAAGGGGCAGATCTCGGTTTCGCTGAATGTCCGGCAGAGTTCGCAGTGGCCAATCTCGTCGGCGGCGAGTTTGAGTAGTGCCGCAAGTTGGCGCGCACCGTCCCGATCGCGCTCCATAAGATGATAGGCCATGCGCTGCGCCGATTTCGGCCCCACACCGGGGAGACAGCGCAACCCTTCCACAAGACGGCTCAGAAGCGGGCTGACGGCCATTACGGTTCCTTGCGGAATGCTCAGAAGGGCAGCTTCATGCCGCCGGGCAGATTCAGCCCAGCAGCCATGCCGGACATCTTTTCCTGCGAGCTCTTTTCCACTTGGCGTACTGCGTCGTTGACCGCCGCGGCAATCAGGTCCTCCAGCATCTCTTTGTCATCCCCCAGCAGGGCCTCGTCAATGGTGACGCGCTTGACATCGTGCCGGCCGGTCATCACCACTTTCACCATTCCACCACCAGACTCCCCCGTGACCTCCATGTTGGCCAGCTCCTCCTGGGCCTTCTGCATCTCGGCCTGCATCTTCTGGGCCTGTTTCATCAGGTTGCCTAGACCACCTTTCATTGTCCTGTTCCTCCGGTTCTGCCGAATTTGCTGTCTCTCTGTTTCATTATACTGCGAAGTTGGCCCTCTACGGCCGTTCAGTCAGCCGGCTGGATCGAGTCCGTATCGATACGGGCATCGAATATATCGATCATCTCCTGCACGTTGCTGTCGTTCTTTATCGCCTGCTCCGCTGCCCGCTGGCGCTCCTGTTGCTGGCGCTGCTGGATAGTCATCGGGCTGTCTCCTTCGGCCAGGGCACATTCGATGAGAAGCTTCAGAGGTCTGCCGTAGTGCTTTTGCAGTGCCTGCTCCAGATGTTGCCTGCGCTTTTCATTGAGCAGATGCTTGTGCGGTGGCATCAGGCTCAACGTAACTACCCCACTCTGTTCGCGCTGGTAGACGCAGTTGAGCGCCAACTGCAGAGTCATACCCTTGAGTTGCAGGTCGGCAACGGTCTGCGCCCACTGCTGATCCTTGCCCTCCGGCACGGCTGGCGGCTGTGGGTCGGCGGTTGCCGCGGCTGGCGCCGGTGCAGGCGACCCCTGAGCGGGGGAGGTGGATTCCTGCCTGCGGCCGCTGGTCGTGGCGGAAGACGATGTATGGTCGTTCTCTCCACCGCCGGGCCGGAAAGCCAGCATCCGCAACATGATCATCTCGAAGCCGCTGCGCGGTTCAGGTGCCAGCTCCAGATCCCTGCGCCCCAGCAGCGCAATCTGGTAGAACAGCTGTACATCCTCCGGCGCCAGTGCTTCGGCCAGCTGAAGATGGCGCTCCCGCTCCGCCACCCCATCGTCCAGAGCCTCGGGTACGATCTGGGCCAGGGCGATCTGGTGCAAGGAAGAGATGAGGTCAGCCAGTACCCCGCCGAAATCCGGTGCCTTTCCGGCAAGCCGGTCAACGGCAATCAGTAGTGCCTCACCGTCGTTGCGGCCCAAGGCCTCCAGCAATTCGAACAAGTGCCCCTGC
>JALSRO010000015.1 GCA_026984715.1 Chromatiales bacterium
CCCCGCCGGCACTATGCAGGTGGTACTGGGGCCGGGCTGGCCCGGAGTGCTGTTGCACGAGGCTGTCGGACATGGGCTGGAGGGGGATTTCAACCGCAAGGGGAGCTCCACCTTCTCCGGGCGTATCGGGGAGCGGGTAGCTGCGCCGGGATGTACCGTGGTGGACGATGGTACCCTGCCCGGGCGGCGTGGTTCACTGAATATCGACGATGAGGGTACCCCGACGCAGCAGACCGTACTGATTGAGAACGGAATCCTCCAGAACTACCTTCAGGACAAGCTCAATGCCCGTCTGATGGGTATGGAGCCCACCGGGAACGGGCGCCGGGAATCCTATGCCCACGTGCCGTTGCCGCGCATGACCAACACATACATGCTACCGGGCAGCCATGCTCCGGAGGAGATCATCGCCTCGGTGGAGAAGGGGCTGTATGCGGTCAACTTTGGCGGCGGCCAGGTGGATATCACCTCCGGCAAGTTCGTCTTCTCCGCCAGTGAGGCCTATCTCATCGAGAACGGCAGGGTTGGCCGGCCGGTTAAGGGAGCGACCCTGATCGGCAACGGGCCCGACGTGCTGACCCGGGTAGGTATGGTGGGCAACGATCTGCGGCTGGACGATGGGGTCGGTGTTTGTGGCAAGGAGGGACAGAGCGTCCCGGTGGGGGTGGGTCAGCCGACACTGCGTATCGATGGTCTGACAGTGGGTGGAACCGGACTTTGACCTGCTCCCATCGACGGGAAGGGATCGGGGCCGACAGGGAGCAGATGCGGCGCTCATGAACGAACATACAATGTTGCTGTTGGCTGGGATCGGGCTATTGGCGATCGTCTGCCAATGGTTCTCCTGGTGGGTGAAACTGCCGGCCATCCTGTTCCTGCTGCTGGCTGGAATCGTCGCGGGGCCGGTTACCGGCTGGCTTGAACCGGATGCCCTGTTCGGCGATCTCCTGTTCCCGATCGTATCGCTTTCAGTCGCGGTTATCCTCTTCGAGGGAGGCCTCACCCTGAGATTCCACGAGATCCAGGGGCTGGAACGGGTGGTGCGGAATCTGGTTTCGGTGGGGATGGTGATCACCTGGATGGTGGTTGCCGTGGCCACCCATTTTCTGCTTGATTTCGACTGGAGTCTCTCCTTCCTGTTTGGTGCGGTGATGGTGGTGACCGGTCCCACCGTAATCGTCCCTCTGCTGCGGACCGTCCGCCCCAACGCCAGCATCTCCAACATTCTGCGGTGGGAGGGGATCGTCATCGATCCCATTGGTGCCCTCTTGGCGGTGCTGGTATTCGAGTTCATCATCTCCGGTCAGGGGGGGGATGCCCTGACCCATACCCTGCTGACCTTTGGAACCATCCTGGTGATCGGTTTTACCATGGGTGTGGCAGCGGGCTATCTGCTGGGCCTGATTCTGCGTCACCATCTGTTGCCGGAGTATCTGCACAATGTGGCCACGCTCACACTGGTTTTCGGGGTATATGCCTACTCCAACGCCGTCGCCGACGAGTCGGGACTGCTGACGGTCACCGTGATGGGGATCTGGCTGGCCAATATGAAGCAGGTACCGATGAAGGATATTCTGCACTTCAAGGAGAGTCTCAGCGTGCTGCTGATCTCCGGCCTGTTTATCATCCTGGCGGCACGTGTCGAGTTGGGGCAGTTTATTCAGCTGGGGTGGGGTGCCGGGGCGCTGTTCGTCACCATTCAATTCCTCGCCCGTCCCGCCAAGGTGTTCATCTCCACTCTGGGCTCCAGTCTCAGTTGGCAGGAGCGCGCCCTGCTCGCCTGGATTGGTCCGCGCGGCATCGTGGCGGCAGCGGTCACGGCACTGTTCGCCCTGCGCCTCCAGCAGCAGGGTTACGAAAGGGCAGAGCTACTGGTACCCCTGGCATTCACCATCATCATCGGCACCGTGGTGTTGCAGAGCGCCACGGCAGGTATCCTGGCGCGTCTTCTCGGGGTGGCCGAGCCGGAGCCGAAGGGGTTCCTGATCATCGGCGCCAACTCATTCGCCCGGGCCATAGGGAGAGTGCTCCGCAGGCATGGTTTCCGTGTGGTGCTGACCGATACCAACTGGAAACACATCAAGGATGCACGGGTCAAGGATGGGCTGGATACCTTCTATGGCAATCCGGTCTCGGACTATGCCGATCGTCATCTGAATCTGGTGGGGATCGGTCGTATGCTGGGACTCTCGCGGCAGAGCGATCTGAATGCGCTCGCCAGCCTCAAGTATCGTACCGAGTTTGGCCGCAAGGGGATCTACACACTGCAGTCCAGCGCGGATGTCAACAAACCGGAGAAACTGACCGTATCGGATGAGCATCGCGGCTATGTCCTGTTTGGAGAGGATGTCACCTACTCCAAACTGGCCAGCCTGATCAGCAAGGGGGCCGAGATTCGCAGTACTCTGTTGACCGAAGAGTTCGACTTCGACGCCTATCGCGAGCGGTATGGCAGCCGGGTGATTCCACTGTTTGCGTTGAGCCCGAAGGGGAAGCTGGAGTGTTTCGTGGCGGGAGGGAAGCTGACGCCCCAGCCGGGATGGACCGTTATCGGGCTGATCCAGCCAGCCGAGGAGGATGGAGCCGATAGTGCCCGGCAGAAGAGCGGGGAGGGGAGCGGGAGATGAATCGCTTCTGTTGCCGGCCGGGCAGACGATGTTGTTCCAGTCGCCGAATGTCCTTCGTCCGTGGCCGGGAGTGCCTCTCTTTCTCACCTCGATATGCCCGGGTGACGGTCGCGAATGATGGGTAGTACGTCAGAACCGTGCCTGTTTGTGGCCATCTCTTCCCACGGTTTCGGGCACCTGGCCCAGAGCGCGCCGGTCGTCAATGCATTGCGGGAGACTCTCCCCTCCCTGCGGGTGGTGGTACAGAGCACCCACCCCAGGGCATTGCTGGCCAGCCAACTGAGGGGGGAGTTCGAGCAGATTTGTCAGCCGACCGATATCGGGATGTTGATGTCCGGCTCTCTGGATGTGGCGGCACAGGAGAGCGCAGCGGAGTACCTCCGCTTCCACCGGGAGTGGGAGCGGCGGGTGGAACGTCAGAGCCGGCTATTGCAGCGTTACCGGCCGGATGCCGTGCTGGCGAATGTTCCCTATCTCCTGCCGGCAGCGGCGGACCGGGCCGGGATTCCCTGTGTTTCTCTCTGTTCGCTGAACTGGCTGGATATTTATGACAGTTACTGCGGCAACCATCCCGAGGCAGATCGCATCCGGCAACAGATGCTGGAAGCCTATCGTGCCGCTACCCTGTTTCTGCAGCCACGACCCAGCATGCCGATGGTCACGCTGCCCAACCGTCGGGAGATAGGTCCGATTGCCCGCAGGGGCCGCTCGTGGCGGGCACTTCTGAACAGAGAGCTGGATCTCGAAAAGGGGGAGAAGCTGGTACTCATCTCCCTCGGGGGGATCCATACGCCACTGCCGCTGGGGCAATGGCCTGCCATGCCCGGTGTGCGCTTCCTGGTGCCGGGTGGCGACGTTCCTGACTGCCGCCATATCCTGAGTGCGGCATCGCTGGAACTGTCGCACATCGATCTGCTCTGTTCCTGTGATGCGTTGATCACAAAACCCGGCTATGGCAGTTTCGCCGAGGCGGCGTGTAACCAGATTCCGGTACTCTATGTTCCCCGGGATGGCTGGCCGGAGGCTCCATTCCTGATCTCATGGTTGCAGAAAGCGGTTGCTTGCTGCGAGATCAGCCGTTCGATGCTGGAGCAGGGGGCGTTCGAGGTACAGCTTCGGCGGCTGTTTGCCGAGAAGCCGCGTACGCCGATGGAGCCCACCGGAATAGCGGATGCTACGGAGGCACTGCTACCGCTTCTACAGAGGAATTGATCCGGTGGCTCTTTATCAAATCGAGTGGGTGAAGAGCCGACCCGGTGATACTGTATATTGCATGCGGGATTTCACAGAGATGCCGGATTGGAGCACAGTGCGCAGGGGAGGAATGCTCCCCTGTCAAACCCTGGAATGGAGGCATTGCCGGCTATCGGCCCTGCCGGGAGTCACTGGTCAGCTCGCGCAGATAACGGAACAGGCGGCGGGCAGCGGTGGGTGGCCTGCCCGCAGCGCTCTCTCTGGCGGCGTTGCGCAGCAGTGTGCGCAGCTGCTGCCGATCGGCTTGGGGGTAGTCACGCAGCAGGCTCTCTACGGCGGTGTCTCCCTCCTCCAACAGGCGGTCCCGCCACCGCTCCAGGCGGTGGAAGTGGGCGGTGGCGAGAACTCTCCTCTCCCTGCGAGGCTGGAGCGCATCAGCAATGGCCGCGGCGTCACGTTGGCGCAGCAGTTTGCCGATGAATTTCAGTTGCCGCTTGCGTCCGCCGTGGGCCTTGATCCCCTGGGCTTGTTCGATCGCCTGTCGCAGACTGGTGTCGAGCGGGAGCTCAGCCAGCTGCTCCCTGCGCAGGCCGACCAGTTCCTCCCCCAAGCTCTGCAGCTGTTTCATCTCACGCTTGAGCTGTGACTTGCTTTTTGTCTCTTCCATCGTCATACCATCCATCTGCCAGCCACATGGGCCGCCCCTCGAAACGAGCCAGCTCAAGACAAGGAAGCGAGTCTACAAGGGGAACTGACCATTTTCCAGCGCAAAGATGGCGCATGTCGGGGAGGTCGGGTCATCAACCGTCTCATCGTTATTATTAACCCGGCTACAATATATATCGCATTCAGGGCTTCAGGCAAACCGGGTGCTGGATCGGAGGTTGTGAATGAATTATATCCAGTTGTGTTTGTCTACTGTTTCCGTAAATCATCAACCTGATATGTCGAGTTCAAGGCTTCAATAATGTCCCGGAAAACAAGCAGCGGGAAAACATCGGCCCCGGAGGGGGTCGAAATAATCGAACAGAAGATCGGTTATGATGGCTTCTTCCGGCTCTACAACTATCGCCTGCGCCATCGTCTCTTTGCCGGTGGCTGGACGCCTGTAATCTCCCGTGAGCTGTTCGAGCGCGGCCATGCGGTGGCGGTGCTGCCCTACGATCCCTGCAGTGATATGGTGGTGCTGGTGGAACAGTTTCGAATCGGTGCACTGGAGGCAGAGGGCGGGCCGTGGCTGCTGGAGTGTGTGGCGGGGATGATCGAGCAGGGGGAGGGTGCGCGGGAGGTGGCCCATCGGGAGGCGATGGAAGAGGCCGGTTGTGAGCTGATGGAGCTGGAGTTTATCTGTCAATATCTGGTCAGTCCCGGTGGCACCTCGGAGCAGATCACTCTCTACTGTGGCAGGGTGGATGCCAACGGTGCCGGGGGGATTTACGGCCTGGTCGAGGAGCATGAGGATATCCGGGTAACGCCGGTTTCGTTCGATCGCGCCATGGAGCTGCTGCAGGAGGGGCGCATCAACTCCGCCGCACCGATTATCGCCCTGCAGTGGCTGGCAATGAACCGGGAACAGCTGCGCGCCAGATGGGGTCGGCCAGAGTGAGATTCAGCTTTCTCCACGCCGCCGACATTCATCTCGACAGCCCGCTGCGGGGGCTGGAGCGTTACGAAGGCGCCCCCGCTGCAGAGATTCGCAGCGCCACCCGCCAGGCGTTCGACAACCTGGTTACCCTGGCCATCGACGAAGCGGTGGATTTCGTGCTGCTGGCGGGAGACCTCTACGATGGCGACTGGAAGGACTACAACACCGGCCTCTACTTCGTGGCGCGCATGGCGCGGCTGCGGGATGCCGGGATCCGGGTATTTGTCATCTCCGGAAATCATGATGCGGCTAGCCAGATCACCCGACAGCTGCAGTTGCCGGACAACGTGACAATGTTCGCCACTGATCGCCCCGAAACGGC
>JALSRO010000016.1 GCA_026984715.1 Chromatiales bacterium
GCTGGAGGGGCTGACCGACACCCTGCGCCTGGAGCTGGACGGCAGCGACATCCATGTTTCCCTGATCGAGCCCGGCCCGATCACCAGCCGCTTCCGGGCCAACGCGCACGCCATGTTCCGCAAGAATATCGACGCCCGAGGGAGCGTTCACCACGACACCTATCTGGCCATGGAGCGGCGGCTGGCCAGTGAGGGGCCGGTCGCCCCTTTCACCCTGCCTCCGGAGGCGGTGCTGAAGAAGGTGATTCACGCACTGGAGAGCAGGCGGCCCAGGGTGCGCTACTACGTCACCTTCCCCACCTGGCTGTTCGGCACCCTGAAACGGCTGCTGCCGCACGCCACGCTGGACCGGGTGCTGCTGCGCGTCAGCCGGGGGGAGAACCGCCAACCATCCGCATGACTACCCGGCGGCTGGGGGTTGGGATTCTTCGGCGGATGGGGTGGCCAGGCAACTCCCCCGGAAATACTCAAGGTATTTCTGCTACACTCCGATATGGTTATCATCTGGTTCAAATCCGAATTGCGGGAGTTCAGAACGTGTACATCGCTTTGCTGGAAGATGACAAGGACCAAGTGGAGCTGATCAAGCTCTGGCTGGAGGGGGCTGGCCACCAGTGTGACAGCTTTGCAACCGGTGACTCCTTCACCACCGCCCTGAGGCAGCACCGCCACTACGACCTGTTCATTCTGGACTGGATGCTGCCCGACACCAGCGGCATCGAGGTGCTGCGGTGGATCCGCCAGGAGCACTGCCAGAACACCCCAATCATCTTCGTCACCGCCCGCGACAGCGAGCAGGATATCGTGAACGCCCTGCAGACCGGGGCGGACGACTACATGATCAAGCCGGTCAAGCAGCTGGAGCTGGTGGCGCGCATCAACGCCGCGGGGCGCCGCGCCCACATCGGCGACGCGGAGGGTGAGGTACTGGAGATCGGACCGTTCCGGATCGTGTTCGCCGAGCGCGCCATCCACTTCGGCAACGAGACCATCGAGCTGACCCAGAAGGAGTTCGCGCTGGCGGTATTCCTGCTGCGCAACAACGGCAAGCTGCTGTCACGAGGCTTCATTCTGGAGAAGGTGTGGAACATGCCTCCGGAGATCAACACCCGCACCGTGGACACCCATATCAGCAGGCTGCGCAACAAGCTGCATCTCACCCCCGAGTATGGCTGGCGCCTGAGCGCCGTCTACCAGCACGGCTACCGGCTGGAGCGGCTGGAGTCCTCGGAGGCGGCCTGAGCTAGCCGCCGCTCTCTGTCATCATCTGCCGCTCACGCTGATAGACCAACACCGAAGCGATACGAAGCATTCCCATTACCAACAGCAGGGCGCTGAGCGCATAGAGCTCGTCAGTACCGATCTTGTGCTCGAACAGCTTGATCATGATCTCACGCAGCACGAACACAATGGCAGCATCCACAATGAAGGTGAGACGCAAGCGGTGCTCGCTGAAGTAGTCCACCAGGGAGCGGGTCAGCTCCACCAGAATAAACAGTGTGAGCACATCGGAGATGGTCTTCAGATACTGGCCGGTGATTCCACCACTGGCGGCCAGACTGCCCAGATTGATGAACAGCCGCACGGTACCGATCACTACCCCGAGGGTGAGCACCACGATAATGGCGGCGAATACCGCAGCAATAGTCTTTTCGAGAATCAGCAGCAGCCGCTCTTTCACGCAGATTCCTCCTGTTACGCCTTACGGTACAGATCCGCACCCTGCTTCACGAACTCCACTGCCTTCTCCTCCATCCCCCGCTGCAGCGCCTCCTGCTCCGAGATCCCCTGCCGGCGGGCGTATTCTCGCACCTCGCGGGTGATCTTCATGGAGCAGAAGGCCGGGCCGCACATGGAGCAGAAGTGCGCCACCTTGTGGGCATCCTGCGGCAGGGTCTCGTCGTGGTACTCGCGCGCCCGGTCCGGATCCAGGCCGATGGCGAACTGATCCTCCCAGCGGAACTCGAAGCGCGCCTTGGACATGGCATCATCACGGATCTGGGCGCCGGGGTGGCCCTTGGCCAGGTCGGCGGCGTGGGCGGCGATCTTGTAGGCGATGATCCCCTCCTTGACATCGTCCCGGTTGGGGAGACCGAGGTGCTCCTTGGGGGTGACGTAGCAGAGCATGGCACACCCGTACCAGCCGATCATCGCCGCCCCGATGGCGGAGGTGATGTGATCGTAGCCAGGCGCTATGTCGGTGGTGAGCGGCCCCAGGGTATAGAACGGCGCCTCGTCGCAGCACTCCAGCTGCTTCTCCATGTTCTCCCTGATCAGATGCATGGGCACGTGGCCCGGCCCCTCGATGATGGTCTGCACATCGTGTTTCCAGGCGATCTTCGTCAGTTCACCCAGCACCTCCAGCTCACCGAACTGGGCTGCGTCGTTGGCATCGGCGATACAGCCGGGGCGCAGTCCGTCACCCAGGGAGAAGGTGACATCGTAGGACTTCATGATGTCGCAGATCTCCTCGAAGTGGGTGTAGAGAAAGTTCTCCTGGTGGTGTGCCAGGCACCACTTGGCCATTATGGAGCCCCCCCGGGAGACGATACCGGTGACCCGCTGCGCGGTAAGCGGAATATGGCGCAGCAACACTCCGGCATGGATGGTGAAGTAGTCCACCCCCTGCTCCGCCTGCTCGATGAGGGTATCACGAAACAGCTCCCAGCTGAGATCCTCCGCCTTGCCTCCCACCTTCTCCAGCGCCTGGTAGATGGGCACCGTTCCGATGGGGACCGGGGAGTTGCGGATGATCCACTCGCGCGTCTCGTGGATATTCTTCCCGGTGGAGAGATCCATGATGGTGTCCGAGCCCCAACGAATCCCCCAGGTCATCTTGGCCACCTCCTCCTCGATGCTGGAGGCGAGCGCGGAGTTGCCCAGGTTGCCGTTGATCTTCACCAGGAAGTTGCGCCCGATGATCATCGGCTCCAGCTCCGGATGGTTGATGTTGGCCGGAATCACCGCCCTGCCGCGAGCGATCTCGTCGCGCACGAATTCGGGAGTGACGATCTCCGGAATAGTGGCGCCCAGCGAAGCTCCCCGGTGCTGGCTGGCCAGCTGCTCGCGGTACAGCTCCAGGCGCAGGTTTTCACGGATCGCCACAAACTCCATTTCGGGGGTGACAATCCCCTGGCGGGCATAGTGCATCTGGGTGACGTTGCGGCCGGGTCGGGCACGGCGCGGCCTGGGGTTACAGTGGGCAAAACGCAGCCCATCCAGCTCCCTGTCAGCCGCGCGGCGCCGTCCATACTCGGAAGAGTGCTCGGGCAATCGCTCGGTATCGCCACGCTCATCCAGCCAGGTGCTACGTATATGGGGAAGCCCCTTGCGGATATCGATCGTCACATCCGGATCGGTGTAGGGCCCCGATGTGTCGTATACGGTAAGCGGCGGATTGTGCTCTTTCCCCGCTTCGCTATGGGTATCCGTGAGGATAATCTCCCGCATCGGAACCCGGATGTCCGGCCGGGAACCCTGCACATAGATCTTCCGTGAATTGGGATAGGGCTGGATTGAACCCTTGTCCACCTCTGCAGTATCTCTCAATAACCGTTCCGGAATTGCGCTCATCAGTTGCTCTCTCGATAGAAAATGTAGATATTTGACCGGGCAACATATATATATCGTATATCGCATTCAGCCGTGGCGTGCCGGTTCACGGCAAGGCAGCCCATCGCCACTGTAACCATTCTACAGCAAGATGAGGTAACGCAGTCTGTCGTCGAAGATCATAGGGTCAGGGACTTCGCAGGCATCCGCCTGAAGCCCTGAATACGACATATATCGTTGCCGCGTTAACAACCATATCAGTCAATCCGATAAATATCATGATACGGGAAAGGGTGAAGAGCCCCCGGATATCGTCGACCCGGCGACCATGTGCGTATTGCCGGCTCAGCAAATCGACAAACAGCCCCTCGCTGGCCTGTGTCTTTCTGGTGACGCAGCTGTGCATCGCCAATTCAGCACACTGCCGGAGAGGCAGCGGAGTGAAGATTCTAGCATATCCGCATCTCACTTGCCTGGAGGACACAAACCCCTTACCCTAATGGCCATCCGTCTTCAACGAGCAGTCAGGGTAGTGCAATGTCCGAACTCAACTTTGTGCAAGCGCGGCAAAACATGATCGAGCAGCAGATCCGCCCCTGGAACGTACTCGATCAGCGGGTACTGGATGTTATCGGCCGGCTGCCCCGGGAGGCGTTCGTTCCGGAGCAGTTCCGCGATCTCGCATATGCCGATACCAATATCGAACTGGGCCACGGGCAGGTGATGATGACGCCCATGGTGGAGGCCCGGATCCTGCAGGCTGCCAGGGCCGATGCCGACGACAAGGTTCTGGAGATTGGCACTGGCAGCGGCTACTTTACCGCCCTGCTCGCCTCGATGGGAGGGCATGTCTACAGTGTGGAGATCATCCCCGAGCTGCAGAAAGAGGCGGAGGGGCGGCTGACTGGACAGGATATCACCAACATCACCCTCGAGGAGGGAGACGGCTCCAGCGGATGGGACCGCTATGCTCCATACGATGTGATCGTCGTCACCGGTTCACTACCCGTGCTGCCAGAAAGTTTCCAGCAGAGCCTCGCGCCAGATGGCCGACTGGTGGCTATCGTGGGTGACTCCCCTGCAATGGAGGCTCGCCTTGTCACCCGGTCTGGCGATGGCTCCGATTTCAGCGACGAGTACCTGTTCACCACCGAGGTTCCACCGCTGATCAATGCGCCACAGCCACAACGCTTTGTCTTCTGAGACCGATATCCCCGTCAACGGATGACCTTCTGAACAGATGTGCCACTCAGCCGATATCTGCCGGGCCGGCTCCAGCATCCTGATACTCGTGGATATCCAGACCCGTCTCAGCGGCGCCATGGAGGAGAGTGTCCGCTCCCGGCTGCTGGACCGAGCGGCCACGCTGGCGCAGGCGGCATCCCTTCTCGAGATCCCTACTCTCATTACGCGCCAGTATCCGAAGGGGCTGGGTGATACCGAACCGGACATCCATACTGTGGCGAATGGGGCTACGACCATCGACAAGACGAGCTTCTCCTGCTGCGGCAGCGGCCCCTTTCTCGATAACCTCGGGCAGAACGCACGCGACCAGATCGTACTGGCCGGGCTGGAGTCCCATGTCTGTATCCTGCAGACCGCCCTGGAGCTTCAGGCACGCGGAAAGCGGGTTTTCGTGGTGGAGGACGCCATCTGCTCACGCCACTCCACGGATCATCAGTGCGCCATACAGCGGATGAGACAGCAGGGGATAGTCGTCTCAACCACCGAATCCACTCTGTTCGAATGGCTGGGGGACGCCAGCCACCCCCGGTTCAAGGATATCAGCCGCCTGATCCGATAAACAGGTCACTGGCCTCCCATGCTTGGCTTACCTCCGGCAGATGTGCCATTATGCGGTTCTGAAGCGAAATTCGGGAAATCATGAGCATACTATCCGGTATCTTTGCCATCGCGATCTATCTGGTAGTCGCCTTCCTGTTGTGGTCGGGACTGGGGAGGAGGGAGAGATCCTATCCCCTGGGCCTGAACCGGCGTTCCCTGATTCTGGCGGGGCTGCTCGGGACGCTGCTCCATGCCATCGCCCTGTTCAGTGCCGTCTTCACCCCTGCCGGGCTGGATCTTCAGTTCGTCAATGTCGCCTCTCTGGTGGGCTGGCTGGCCGCCCTGCTACTGCTGCTCTCCTCCCTGCGGACCCCGGTGGAAAACCTGGCCATCGCCCTGCTGCCGCTGACAGCCCTGTC
>JALSRO010000017.1 GCA_026984715.1 Chromatiales bacterium
GCATAGGCCGCCTCATAAGTATCCACCTCATCCGCAACCGGGCAGTAATACGGCTCTTCGGTAATGGTGTACTGCGATGTAATATCGTTCATTTTTTCCGCGACTGGGCTCATCGTTTGATCCTCATCTCGCCCGCGTTCTTCATAAAGAAACCAATCCGGAATCGGGCTCTTTGGGAAATATGCGACTTGAAAACATGGCCCGGAAAAATCCGGACCATGTCGCTACCTGTCACTGCCTGAAATCAGGTAGGCGTGCCACGGTAGATAACCATGGAAGCACCTTGTGACTGGGCAAAGTTGTCGTAACCAATCAGACGAACATGGTTGTTGGGGTGCGCCTTGTGACATGCATCCGCCTCGGCCAGAATACGATCCACGTCGGTTTCACCGAACATGGGGAGCTTCCACATATACCAGTAGTGGCTGAAGGCGTTTTCCGGCTCGGTGTGCTCGATGGCCGGGTTCCACCCCTTGGAAACGATATACTCAACCTGCTTTTTGATCTCATCTTTGCTCATCGGCGGCAGGTAAGAAAAGGTTTCAAATTTCCGGCTCGAGACGTCGCTCAGGCTGGATTGATAGTCTTGCATTTCACTCATGTCATATTCCTCGATAAATATTCAAATCCGGGGCGTGGCAGGCAGACGCACCAAGATTTTGCTGCGGCCCGTCAGCCGTTCACAGATGGCCGGGCGGCTGCTACTTGTGGGCAACATCCAGCTTGTCTACGGTATCGAATTCGAACTTGATCTCTTTCCAGGTTTCCATAGCCATCTTCAGCTCCGGGCTGGAGTTGGCGGCATTGGTCAGAATCTCCTTTCCCTCCTTCTCCAGATCCTTGCCTTCGTTGCGCGCGGCAACACAGGCTTCAACCGCCACACGGTTGGCAGCTGCACCTGCGGCATTGCCCCATGGGTGACCCAAGGTACCACCACCGAACTGCAGCACGGAGTCATCACCGAAGATGCTTACCAGCGCAGGCATGTGCCAGACGTGGATACCACCGGAAGCAACCGGCATGACACCTGGCATGGAGCCCCAATCCTGATCGAACATGATGCCGCGGCTGCGATCTTCCTTGACATAGGAGTCGCGCATCAGGTCGATCCATCCGAGGGTGGCATCACGATCACCTTCCAGCTTGCCGACCACGGTGCCGGAGTGCAGATGATCACCGCCGGAGAGACGTAGCGCCTTGGTCAGCACGCGGAAGTGGATACCGTGGTTGGGGTTGCGATCCAGCACGGCGTGCATGGCACGGTGAATATGCAGCAGCATACCGTTCTCGCGGCACCACTGTGCCAGGCCGGTGTTGGCGCAGAAGCCGCCGGTCAGGTAGTCATGCATGATGATTGGGGCGCCGATCTCCTTGGCGAACTCGGCACGCTTGTACATCTCCTCCGGTGTGGGAGCGGTGACGTTCAGGTAGTGACCCTTGCGCTCACCGGTCTCGGCCTGGGCCTTCTCGGTGGCCTCCTGCACGAACATAAAGCGATCCCGCCAGCGCATGAACGGTTGGGAGTTGACGTTCTCGTCGTCCTTGGTGAAATCCAGACCACCGCGCAGGCATTCATACACGGCACGGCCGTAGTTCTTCGCCGACAGGCCCAGCTTGGGCTTGATGGTACACCCCAACAGGGGGCGGCCGTACTTGTTCATCTTGTCGCGCTCAACCTGGATGCCGTGGGGAGGACCGTTACAGGTCATCACGTAGGCCAGCGGGAAGCGCACATCCTCCAGACGCAGGGCTCTCACCGCCTTGAAGCCGAACACGTTACCCACCAGGGAGGTGAATACGTTGACCACGGAGCCTTCCTCGAACAGATCGATGGGATAGGCAATAAAGGCGTAGAACGACTCGTCGCTGCCCGGCACATCCTCGATGGCATAGGCACGCCCCTTGTAGTGATCCAGATCGGTCAGCAGGTCGGTCCAGACGGTGGTCCAGGTTCCGGTGGATGACTCGGCCGCAACGGCTGCAGCCGCCTCCTCTCGCGGGACACCAGCCTGTGGGATAATCTTGAAACAGGCCAGAATATCACTCTCCTTGGGAGAGTATTCGGGCATCCAGTAAGTTTCGCGGTACTCTTTCACCCCCGCGTTATAGGTTTTCTCAGCCATACTTGCAGCTTCCTCTTGGTGTGCTTTGAGCTCGACTCGGGGAGCAGACTCCCCGGCCTTTACATACTTCATTCAATTGTCCGGTTCCCCGGGCATCACGCCGGTTGACAGGCGTGGGGACACTATAAGCGGGCAAATGCATTTATTAAAATTAATTATTGTTATAAAATGCATTTACTATTGTTAATGAATGAACGCCATGCACCTGACTTTGCAACAACTGAAACTGTTCGAGTCCGTCTACCGGAACAAAAGCTATACCCGTGCCTCGGAAGAGCTGCATCTGACGCAACCGGCTGTATCCATTCAGATCAAACGTCTGGAAAATCAGATTGGCCTGCCCCTGTTCGAACTGGTCGGCAAAAAGATATTCCCTACCGCTGCCGGCAGGGAGGTATACGATGCCTGCGTGGAGATCCTCGGCAGAGTTGCCGACCTGAAGCGCTCGGTCGAAGATCTGCAAGGGGAGGTACAGGGGCCGCTGGGACTGTCGGTAGTCACCACCGCCAAATACTTCATGCCACACCTTCTGGGGCATTTTCTGCAGGAGTACCCGGATGTGGAACCCAGATTGAGGTTCAGCAATCGCGCCCGCGTGGTGGAACGGCTGATGAATAATGAGGACGATTTTGTCGTCATGGGCCGGGTTCCTGAAAACAAGGGTGTGGAGAGC
>JALSRO010000018.1 GCA_026984715.1 Chromatiales bacterium
CTGGTGGTGGTGGCACCGCCAAATCACCCTCTGGCAGACAAAAAAAAGGTTCGATTACAGGAGCTGGTCAGGGAGCGGTTCATCGAGCGCGAAGAGGGTTCCGGCACCCGCATGGCATTCGAACGCCTGCTGGAAAAGAACGAGCTCGAGATCGAACCCTACATGGAGCTGGGCAGCAGCGAAGCCATCAAGCAGGGGGTGATGGCGGGCCTGGGACTGGCGGTACTCTCTCTGCACAGTCTGCGCCTGGAACAGTCTGCCGGCAAGCTGGCGATACTGGATGTAGAGGGTTTCCCGCTCAAACGCCGTTGGTACGTCGTCCATCTGAAGGGCAAGAAACTCTCCCTGGCCGCCAGAACCTTTCTGGATTACATCCTGGCAGAAGCCCATCAGGTGCTGGATATAAAGTAGCTATTGACCCGGCAACAATATAATGTCGCATTCAGGGCTTCAGGCAGGCGCCGGAACAAGGCGCTGTGCACGGGCAGGGGTCGTTCCCTTGTCGAGGTCGCTCCGGTGCATCCCTGCATCCGCGACACTCCGACATCCTGTCCAGCCTACTGGAACGCAGGCTGGCTGAAGCCCCTGACCCTATGATATTCAACGACAGGCCGCGGCTGAGTACGATATATATCGTTGCCGGATTGACGGCTTACTATCGTTGTTCTCAATGAACCATGTATCATAGCCGCCCATGCAAAACAGATTAGCATCAGGGCAGCCCGGCCTGCTCAGATCCAAGATGTTCTGGGTGGGGATTCTCTACTTCGCCGAAGGGCTGCCGCTGGGGATCTTCTACGATCTGTTTCCGGTACATTTTCGCCAACAGGGAGTAGAGCTGTGGAAGATTGGCTTCATGAGTCTGCTGGGGCTGGCCTGGACGCTGAAATTCCTCTGGGCACCTGCCGTCGATCACTACCGGCACCACCGTCGCTGGATGTTTGGTGTGGATCTGCTGATGGCGGCGGTGATGGTGGTGTTTGCCATCTACGGCGATTTCGGCCCCTGGGTCTGGTTTGCCATCGGCATGTTCACCCTGCTCTCCGCCACCAATGATGTTGCCATCGACGGCTACACCATCGAGATGCTGGACAAGCGCGAAATGGGGCTGGCCAACGGCCTTCGTATCGGCTTCTACCGGGTGGGGATGCTGGCCGCCGGCTTCCTTCTGATTCTGAGTGACTATATTGGCTGGAGCAGCACCTACCTGAGCGCAGCAGGGCTGCTGTTGCTGCTGGGCAGCATCATCCTGTTCAAGGCACCCCGGGAGAGATCCTGGCAGCGCCCGGCGGGGATCAGGCTCACCGCAGAGCTGAAAAACCTGTCTCGCCACCCGGCCGCATTCGGGACGGTAATCCTGTTTCTGCTCGGCACCCTGTGGTTGATCAACCGCACCACCCAGTGGTCCGCACAGGTGGACGGGTTCTGGTGGTATGCAATGGGAGTGGGCGCCCTGCTCACCTCCATCAGCGTGGTGCGCCACCAGAACAGCACAGCGACAAATGAGCAGGACGCCGCCGAGCTGAGCAGGGGCCCCCTGTTCGGCACCCTGCTGGAGATGCTGCAGCGCCCCTACATCCTGCCGGTGATCCTGTTCATCCTGATCTTCAAGCTGGGCGACGCGGCAATGGGATTCATGGTCAAACCGTTCTGGGTGGATGCCGGTTTCTCCGCCAGCCAGATCGGACTGGTCTCCGTCAACCTGGGACTGTTCCTCTCCATTGCCGGCGGAATTGCCGGGGGCTGGATCACCGATCGCATCGGGATCTTTCATGGCCTCTGGATCCTGGGTCTGTTCCAGGCAGTCTCCAATCTGGGTTACGCCTGGGCCGCCTGGGTGCTGCCGATGGGAGAGGTCAACAGCGGTGGGGAATTGACCCTGGCCCACCAGGCAATCATGTACACCGCCAGCGGTCTCGAATCGTTTACCGGCGGGCTGGGGACGGCAGCCTTTCTCGCCTTTCTGATGGCCATCGTCGACAAGCGCGCCTCCGCCACCGAGTACGCACTGCTCTCCTCCATCTTCGCCCTGAGCCGTTCGGTGGCCGGCTGGGCGGGCGGCTTCGGCGCCGAGAGCATGGGCTACGCGCCCTACTTCTTTCTGACCTTTTTCCTCTCCTTTCCCGCCTACCTTTTGCTACCTTGGGTTGCAAAAATGCTAGCCTATGCAGAGTCCAGAAAGGATTGGCATCAGAAATAGTGAACCTCGATTTCTACACCACCCAACCGCAGCCCTGCAGCTATCTGCAGAATCGGCAGAGCACGACGCTGTTCGCCGACCCGCAGGCAACGCTTGACAGTACGATTTACGACCAGTTGATTGAGCAGGGTTTCCGCCGCAGCGGGGAGTATCTCTACCGTCCTGATTGCCTCGGTTGCAGTGCCTGCATCCCGTTACGCATTCCAGTCACGGAGTTTGTCCCCAACCGCAACCAGCGCCGCACCTGGCAGCGCAACAAGGATATCAGGGTAACAGCACATTCCGCCCGCTACAGGGACGAACAGTTCCGGCTCTATCAGCACTATATCCATAGCCGTCACCGGGGTGGAGAAATGGACAATCCAACGCCGGAGAGCTATCTCGCATTTCTCACCAGCAGTTGGTCCGATACCCTCTTCTATGAATTCCGGCTGGAGCAAAAACTGCTTGCAGTCGCGGTGGCCGATCAACTCAGTTCAGGACTCTCGGCCGTCTATACTTTTTTTGATCCGGAGTATGCCGTACGCAGCCTCGGGAATTACGCCATTCTCTGGTTGATTCAGGAAACCCGGCACCGCAACCTGCGCTGGCTCTATCTCGGCTACTGGATCAGGGAGTGCCCCAAAATGGCCTACAAAAACCGGTATCGACCGTTCGAGATCCATCGGAACGGAGGCTGGAAAAAACAGGGAAGCGAACATGAAACAGATCGATGAAAAAGTGCTACAGGAGTT
>JALSRO010000019.1 GCA_026984715.1 Chromatiales bacterium
CGTACAGTTTGATGATCTCCACCTGCCGGCCCTGTTGGGCATAATGGCTGCGGGTGGAGCGCACAAACTTGGTGGCGACCCGCAACCGGCCGGGGGAGAAGTGTTCCTCGACGGGGCCGGCCACCATCAACCTACAGCGCGCGATACGCAGATCCAGCGGTTCATACAGCCCTTCGCTGCCATGTTCCATCAGCACATCCTTGCCCGCCACCCCCAGATCGGCTCCGCCAAACTGGACATACGTGGGAACATCTGTGGCACGAACGATGATCAGGCGCACATCCTCACGATTGGTAGGGAGGATCAACTTGCGGCTGGTATCGGGATCTTCCGCAGGCTCGACCCCGGCATGGGCCAGCAGCGGCATGGTCTCCTTGAAGATACGCCCCTTGGAGAGGGCTATGGTCAGACACTCCCGCATCGGCTACACATCACCTTCCGGCACTCGCCGGATAGTGGCCCCAAGCTGTTCCAGTTTCTCTTCGATACACTCGTAACCGCGGTCGATATGGTAGATACGATCCACCACGGTGTGCCCATTCGCCACCAACCCCGCCAGCAACAGGCTGGCGGAGGCACGCAGGTCGGTGGCCATCACCGGCGCTGCGGTGAGTGCATCCACACCGCTGATGAACGCCGTGTTTCCCTCGACCCGGATATCGGCACCCATTCGCTGCATCTCCTGAACGTGCATGAAGCGGTTTTCGAACACGGTCTCGGTAATGGTGGCGGCCCCCTCGGCAACGGTGTTCAAGGCAGTGAACTGGGCCTGCATATCGGTTGGAAAGGCCGGATAGGGAGCAGTGTGCAGACTCACCGCACGGGGACGCCGACCATTCATCTTCAGAGAGATCCAGTCATCTCCGGATTCGATGACAGCCCCCGCTTCGGTAAGCTTGCTCAACACCGCATCCAGCAATTCGGGACAGGTGTCGTGAAGTTTGACATCGCCACCGGTGATGGCAGCGGCCACCAGGTAGGTGCCGGTCTCGATCCGATCCGGAAGAACGCTGTAGGTGATGCCCTGTAACCGCTCCACACCCTCGATGGTGATGGTATCGGTGCCCGCGCCTTCGATGTTGGCACCCATGGCATTGAGACAGTTTGCCAGATCCACCACCTCCGGCTCACGGGCCGCATTCTCGATGGTCGTGGTTCCCTCCGCCAGGGTGGCCGCCATCATCAGATTCTCCGTACCGGTCACGGTAACGATGTCGAGCAACAACTTGGCCCCCCTGAGGCGCCCTCCGGGGATGGTTGCATTGATGTACCCCTTTTCCACCAGAATCTCGGCGCCCATCGCCTGCAACCCCTTGATGTGCAGATCCACCGGTCGTGATCCGATGGCGCACCCGCCGGGAAGAGATACCTCGGCACGACCGAAACGTGCCAGCAACGGCCCCAGCACCAAAATCGAGGCCCGCATGGTCTTGACCAGCTCGTAGGGGGCATGGAACCTCTTTATGGTGCTGGTATCCACCTCGATATTGAGCTTCTCGTCCACCACCAGACTCACCCCCATATTGCCCAGCAGCTCCATGGTGGTGGTGATATCACGCAGATGGGGAACGTTGCGCACGGTGGTGGGCTCGTCCGCCAGCAGGGTCGCTGCCATGATTGGCAGTGCCGCATTCTTTGCCCCGGAGATGCGGATCTCGCCGCTCAACGTTGCACCACCAGTAACAATCAGTTTGTCCATAAGATAGCTATCGACGGAAACGAGCAAGGATACCCGTTAAACAGCAATTATGTAACCCGGGAACAGCGATTCGCCACATTACCGCAAGTTTATCAGGCCGCCGAAGAGTTCGGTCCCCGAACACCCACCCCGGCACCGGCCTGGAGCCCAGACTGTGACAAATATTGTTGCCGGGTTGACAGTAACTCCTTGAGTTTACCAGAAAAGCGGTTACCACAGCTTTCACTTTTCGGGCTTTTCGTTATCTCGTGCGCAAAGGAGGGGTATTTCCCAACATCCCGTCGAGGGGATGGCCGCCGTGGAATGACGAACAGACAAACCCCACTCTAGCCGAAGAGCCGCTTTCCGTGATTCGGAAAGGGGAGGGAGCCTCTTCGACGATCTGGGGTACAACCGCGGATTCGTGCCACAGCTGGAGTTCAACAACCGGAGAATCCATCATACTCCATACGCGCCTCGAAACTTCCCAACACATCCTTCATCCCGCTGACCAGCTCCTTCTTGCTGCTCTCCCAGTCGGTTACCCGTATCTTCACCAGCCACCCCTTACCGTAGGGATCCCGGCTGATATGTTCCGGCGTAATCGCCAGCTGGTCATTGACCGCCACGATCTCACCGGCCACCGGCGCCTTGACGGGACCCACCCAATCACTGGTTTCAACGGTGGCACAGGACTTGTCTTTAAGCACCTCCTTGCCGACAGTTCGCAGAGTACAGGAAACGACCTCGCCCACCAAGGCGGCTGCATAGGAGGTCATACCGACGGTGACCGTACCATCCCCTTCGTCCCGCACCCATACGTTATTGTCTATGCTGTAGTAAAGATGTTCAGGAATTTCACAACCCCTTACCTCGCCCATTCTGCTCCTCCCAGATTGAAGACTCTGCCAAACTGTATCTCTCTCTGAATCACAAACAAAAAACTCCCTGATCACAGATCCCCGTAGCGCGCGCCACCCCGAGGTATCTGCGAGGATGCGCCTCGCCATTCACGGCAAGTCCGGCTCAACCCTTTCTCATCAAGTAGTGAAACTTACCATCTTCCTCACGCGCCTCCAATAACTCGTTCCCCGTTTGCCGGGCAAAAACCGGAAAATCCCTGGCCGACCCCGGATCCGTGGCAATAATGTGCAGCACCTGCCCCGGCTCCAGAGTGGCAAGCGCCTTTTTGGCACGCAGAACCGGCAGGGGACAGTTCAGTCCCGAGGTATCCAGCTCCTGATCGACTTCACCCATATCTCGACTCCTGGGAAATCCCCCTCGCCCGGCAGCCGGCTGCGGGAACTTCCGCGCCATCCCGCTGCCCCATATTGACAGCAGATTGACGAAAAAAGCTCTTTCGGCAACCTGCCAGCTTATACATTCTGATATCATCATGGTGCCCGGATCAACATCTTGCCAATGCTGCGACCACTACCCTCTCTCCTTCTGCTCATTCTCCTGGTTCCCCTCGCCCTGGCTCCCCGCAACAGCCATGCGCTGTACAACGAGTTACCCGAGATGGGAGACGCCACCGGAAACCTGCTCTCCAGAGAGGAGGAGCAACAGATGGGGGCCGAATTCATGCGCAACATCCGCCACCGGCTCACCGTGCTGGACGATCCCGAGATCAACCAATATCTGCAGAACCTCGGCAATCAGCTGGTCTCCAACAGCGACGAGGCAAACCGCCCCTTCCACTTTTTTATCATTGCGGACCCGCGCATCAATGCGTTCGCAGCCCCCGGTGGCTATATCGGCGTCAATTCCGGACTGATTCTCAATACAGCCAATGAAAGCGAGCTGGCCGCCGTACTGGCGCACGAGATCGCGCATGTGACCCAGCACCACCTGGCACGCGCCAGCGAAGCCGCCAACCGCATGAATATTCCCATGGCGGCGGCAATCCTCGCTGCCATGATCCTGGGAGGGCAAGATCCGGAGTTGGCCCAGGCCGCAATCACTGCCGCCATGGCCGGCACCACACAGCACATGATCAATTTTACCCGCTCGAACGAGAAAGAGGCGGATCGGGTGGGGATGTTGCTATTGGCCCGCTCCGGGTTCGATCCCAACGGAATGCCCTCGTTCTTCCAGAAACTGCTGGCCACCAACCGACTCTACAAGGATACTCTGCCCGAGTTCCTGAAGACCCACCCGGTAACCCTCTCCCGAATCAGCGACTCGCGCAACCGCGTAGCGCGTCTGGCCCCTCACCCCCATCAGGACAGCATCGACTACCGGCTGATGCGCGCCAAGATCAGGGTGCTTCTCGAAAGGGATACGAATCGAGTGGTACGCTATTTCGCAGTAAAAGAGGGAGATGCCGCTCAGTACGGCCTTGCGCTGGCGCTGAATCGCAAGGGAGACAACGACAAAGCCCGCCGCCTGTTGCAATCATTGATTCATCGGGCCCCGGATATCGTTGCCTACCACTATGCGCTGGCTCAGGTCGAGGCGGATGCCGGAAATATAAAACGGGCGCTCGCCATCTACGAAAGGAATCTGCGGCTCTATCCGTTGAACACCCCGCTGACCCTGCGGTATGTGTTTACACTGCTGCAGTCCGGCAACGCTGAGAAAGCCAGAAAGGTGCTGCACCGTTACCTGAACACAAAGAGCGCAACATCGAGGATCTACCGACTACTGGCGCAAACAGAGAAAAAAGCCGGTTATCCGGTAGCCTCCTATCGCGCCATGGCCGAATACTACTATCTCGAGGGCCTGACCCTGGAGGCGATTCGGCAGCTGCGCAACGCCCTGGAGACCAGGGGGCTCACTCCGTACGACCGGGCCGGTATCAAGGCACGAATGCAGCAGCTGGAGGAACGAGCATCCCTCGAGGCCGCATCCCGGGAACAGTCCGGCCGACACAAGGGAGGGAGATAGACGTGCCGGAAGGGCCCGAAATCAAACGCGCAGCAGACACCATCTCTGCAGCAATATCGGGGAGGAAGGTGGAGCAGATCTTTTTCGCCTTCTCCCACCTGAAGCGTTATGAAGTGCCACTGACCGGCACCTGGGTAACGTCGGTTCGCAGTTTCGGCAAGGCGATGCTGACCACTTTCAGTAACGGGCTCAGCATCTACAGCCACAACCAGCTCTATGGTCGGTGGTACTGCTGCCTACGGGGGAGTCTCCCCACCATCCAGCGCCAGCTGCGGCTGGCCATCCACAACCGGGAAAACTCTGCCCTGCTCTACAGCGCCTCCGATATCACCGTTCTGAACCAGGAGGAGGCAGCGACCCATCCATTCCTCGGCAAGCTGGGGCCAGATACGCTGGCACCCGAAACCACGCGGGAAACCATCACCTGCCGCCTTCAGGATCCCCGTTTCCGCAACCGCCAGCTGGGAAGGCTGCTTACCGATCAGTCATTCGTCGCCGGCCTGGGAAACTATCTTCGTTGCGAGATCCTGTTTGCAACCGGCCTCTCCCCCAGATGCCGTCCGGGGGAGTTGGACAACCGGATGACAGAGCGGCTCGCAGAGATGATTCTGGCACTCCCCCGCCAATCCTACGCTACCGGGGGAATAACCAACCAGATCTCCCGCGCCCGTCGGATGATGCAGGAAGGAGCCAGTTTCGAAGAGGCGCGCTTCCTGGTATTCCGGCGCGAAGGCAAACCCTGTTACCGCTGCGGGAATGCTGTCCGGAGAGAGCTGTCGGGAGGGCAACCCACCTACCTCTGTCCCCGATGCCAGCAGGAGTGTCGAACGGAAGCTCGGTGACAGGCGACGGTATAATCTGACCGTCACCGATCTGCGGCTACGCCCTTGACAGGGTCTTGGGAAAAGTCCCAGTATTTCCGCACAAGATGGCGATGAACCTATAAAAAAGTGATCGTCTTCCGGCAAGCTCGCTCCCTGTCCACTACCGTCCTCGCCGCCCGAATCGAACATGGCGCCACAAACCGCTACCCGCAAAGAAGAAAAAGACAGGTCCGCCCGCCAGCAGATACCAGTAGTAGGTGGCAAAGCGCCATGCCATGAGCGCGGCCGCGAGGGTAGCGGGCTCAAGCCATGCAGCCAGCAGGGCACTGAAA
>JALSRO010000020.1 GCA_026984715.1 Chromatiales bacterium
ACAACGGGCCGGGTATCCCGCCCCAGCTGCAGCAGAAGATATTCGAGCCGTTCGTGACCACCCGAGGCAGTGGCACCGGACTGGGGCTGGCGGTGGCGCGCAGTGTGGCGCAACTCCACCGAGGCGATCTCGAGATGGAATCGGTGGTGGGCGAGGGGACTCTCTTCCGTATGCACCTGCCGGTCGTGGGACAGGAGCGGAGGAGGGGGGGCAGAAACTGGAAGTCAGCAGAACACCCTGACTCCTCAACAGTTGGGTAATCTGGAGCAGAAGAGACATGCCGGAATCATCCGTACTGGTAGTTGAAGACGACGAGAGCCTGCTGGAGGCACTGTGCGATACGCTCGAGCTGGGCGGATTCCAGGTGTTCAAGGCGACTGATGGTGCCGCGGCACTGGCGCTGCTGGAGCGGCAGCCTGTGGGCATGGTTGTCAGTGATGTCCAGATGGAGCCGATGGATGGAGAGGTGCTGATGGGCCGGATCAGGAAAAGATATCCCGACCTTCCGGTACTGTTGATGACCGCCTACGGAACCATCCAGAAGGCGGTGGCGGCGATGCGCGACGGCGCCGTGGACTACCTGGTCAAGCCGTTCGAAGCGGAGGTGCTGGTCAACACGGTTGCCCGCTATCTCGGCACACACCCGGTGGATGACATGGAGCTGGTGGGGGAGGACAAGCGTACCCGCGCCCTGCGCGAGCTTGCCCGCCGGGTGGCCGGCAGCAATGCGACGGTGTTGATCACCGGCGAAAGCGGTACCGGCAAGGAGGTGCTGGCACGCTATCTCCATCGCCATTCACCTCGGGCCGATCACCCCTTTGTTGCTGTCAACTGCGCAGCCATTCCCGAGAACATGCTGGAAGCGACCCTGTTCGGATATGAAAAGGGAGCCTTCACCGGCGCCTACCAGGCGGCTCCCGGCAAATTCGAGCAGGCCCAGGGTGGAACGCTGTTGCTGGATGAGATCTCGGAAATGGATCTCGGTCTGCAGGCGAAACTGCTGCGGGTGCTGCAGGAGCGCGAGGTGGAGCGGCTGGGGGCGCGCAAGACCATCCAGCTGGATGTGCGGGTACTTGCCACCTCGAACCGGGATATGAAACAGCAGGTTGCCGACCACAAATTCCGCGAGGATCTGTTCTACCGTCTCAATGTCTTTCCGCTGCAGATCGCCCCGCTGCGGGAGCGGGCCGATGACATTGTTCCGTTGACGGAATACCTGCTGGAGCGCCATGCGCGTGACGCGGGGCGAGCCATTCCCGTACTGAGTGAGGGAGCTCGGAAACGGCTGCTGGAGTATCGCTGGCCCGGCAACGTGCGGGAGCTGGACAACGTGATCCAGCGTGCGCTGATTCTGCAGGGGGGGGATGAAATCCTGGCACAGGATCTGCATCTTGAACAGGCGCCACAGCAGAGCGTGACAGACACGCCAGTGGCGCAAGATGGTGGCAGTCTCACGGATGGGGTAAGGTCCCAGGAGTACCGCATCATCGTCGAGGCACTCAAGGAGCCCGGCAGCAGCCGCAAGCGGGTGGCTGCCCGGCTGGGAATCAGTGAACGGACCTTGCGCTACAAGCTGGCAAAGATGCGTGACAGCGGCATCGAGATTCCTGCCTGAGCCGAGATTCGGCCGGGCCTTCCCGAGGGGGGAAAATGACCGAAATAGACACAGACGATCTGTTGGCACAGATGCGGGTTATGGCGGCCCAGGCGCGGGGTGGCGCGGCGGTAGAAAGTGAGGCGTCTGCCGACTTTGGCGCTCTGCTGCAGCGCTCCATCGATCGGGTCAATGATCTGCAGCAACAGTCCCGTACCGCCAAGGAGGCATTCCAGGCCGGGACCGGTGACATGAGCCTGGCAGAGGTGATGCTCCTCTCAGAGAAGGCAGGCATCGCTTTCCAGGCGGTGCTGCAGGTGCGCAACAAGGTGATTCAGGCGTACCAGGATGTCATCAACATGCCGCTGTAAGGGGCTGGTACCAACCGGATAAGAAGATTTACTGAATACGAATCACGAAACTATGGAATCGGCAACATCACCCGGCATCTCGGACTATTTCGAGGGGTTCAAGCGTCTGCCGCTGGCGCGGCAGATTGGTCTGGTTGGGGCGGTTCTGGCGATCGTCGCCCTGACAGTGCTGGTCCTGATGTGGGCACAGCGGCCCGTCTACCAGCAGCTCTTCGGTGATCTCGAGGCGCGTGATGCGGGGGAGGTGGTGCAGGCGCTCGAGCAGTTGAAGATCCCCTACCGGCTGGAGGAGAAGAGCGGCGCCATCATGGTACCCGCAGCCCGGGTTCACCAGGCGCGGTTGCAGCTGGCGGCACAGGGCCTGCCTCGCAGCGGCGGGGTGGAGGGTTTCGAACTCCTCGACAAGCAGCAGGGGTTCGGTATCAGTCGTTTCATGGAGTCGGCCCGTTATCAACGTGCGCTGGAGGGGGAACTGGCGCGCTCCATTGCAACCATGAAAAACGTGCGCAGCGCCCGGGTTCACCTGGCGATTCCCAAACAGTCGGTTTTCATTCGCAAGCGGGAGAAGCCCACGGCATCGGTGGTAGTGAATGTCTATCGCGGGCAGATCCCGAACGAGCGACAGGTACAGGCGATCGTGCATCTGGTCGCTTCCAGCATACCCGGTCTGGATGCCGAGCGGGTCACAGTGGTGGATCAGAACGGCGAGTTGTTGACCAACAGGGAGAGATCCACCGATCTGGATCTGAGCAACCGGCAGTTTGCCTATACCCAGCGCGTGGAACAGAGTTATGTGGCCCGTATCGAGCAGATTCTGACCCCGATCATCGGTAACAAGGCGGTCAAGGCGCAGGTGTCGGCCGAGTTGGATTTCACCCGCTCCGAGCATACTCGGGAGAGTTACAATCCGGATGCAACGGTGGTCCGCAGTGAACAGAAATCCGAAGAGCAGCTCTACGACGGAACAGAGAGTGGCGTCCCCGGTGCCCTCTCCAACGAACCTCCCGGGGCTGGAGTGGCTCCCGAGGTGGCCGGCGCTGCGGATGGACAGCCTGGTGGCAGGCCGGTTCGCAGCAAGCGCAATGCCACCATCAACTATGAGGTGGACAAGACCATCAGCCATGTTCGCAATCCGGTGGGTGTGGTGAAACGGTTGTCGGTTGCGGTGGTGGTGGACGACAGGCTCAGCAGCAACGATGCCGGCGAGGTGGTGCGCACCCCCCGCAGCGAGGAGGAGCTGGCGCGCCTGACCTCCCTGGTCAAGGAGGCTGTAGGTTTCGATGCCGCCCGCGGAGACAGCGTCAACGTCATCAATGCCTCTTTCGTCGCCGAACCGGAACCGAAGGAGGAGATGCCGTCCTGGTGGCAGCAGCCCTGGGTGTTCGATCTGGGCAAACAGTTGCTGGGAGGTCTGCTGGCGCTGATCCTCGTCTTCGCACTGCTGCGGCCGCTGCTGCGCAGTTTGACTCAGGTTCCGCGCCCGGCGGAGCGTGAGACGGCGGGTGACAAGGAGGGCCCCATGGACGAAGTGGAGCTGCAGCAGCAGGTGATGCAGGCGGAGATGCAGCGCGAGATGCAGGTTGCCAGCCATGAGGAGAACCTGAAGGCGGCCAAAGAGATAGCCAGGCAGGATCCGAAACGGGTGGTGCAGGTGGTCCGCTCCTGGCTGGAGGAGGAGCAGCCCAATGGCTGAACAGGCTCAGCGGGAGCTGCCGGAGAAGCGTCCTTTGACCGGGGTGGAGCGGGCGGCCATTCTGCTGCTCTCCATCGGTGAGGAGGATGCCGCCGAGGTGATGAAGCACCTGGGGCCGCGCGAGGTGCAGAAGCTCGGCGCCACCATGGCAAGGTTGGGCAGCATTACGCGCAATCAGGTGGAAGATGTGCTGAACCAGTTCAGCGAGTTGGTGGAGAGCCAGACCTCACTGGGGCTGGAGGCGGAGGAGTACATCCGCAGCGTGCTGGTCAAGGCGCTGGGGGAGGACAAGGCCGACAGCCTGGTGGATCGCATCATGCTGGGCAAGAGCTCCAAGGGGATCGACTCCCTGCGCTGGATGGAGCCGCGTGCCATCGCCGAGATGATCCGGCTGGAGCATCCGCAGATCATCTCCATCGTGCTCTCCTTTCTGGAGTCGGATCAGGCGGCCGAGGTGCTTGCCGCCCTGCCGGAGAACACCCGTTCCGACATCATGCTCCGCATCGCCACACTGGAGGGGGTGCAACCCAATGCCCTCGCCGAGCTGGACGAGATTCTGGAGCGACAGTTCTCCGGGGGCAATGCCGGCAGTCTCAAGTCATCCACCGTCGGGGGAATCAAGAAAGCGGCCGACATCCTCAACTTCACCGACAGTTCCATCGAAAGCGGTATCCTGGACAACATCACCGACGTGGATCCGGAGCTCTCCCAGTCCATCCAGGATCTGATGTTCGTCTTCGACAACCTGCTGGATGTGGATGATCGCGGTATCCAGGCACTGTTGCGTGAGGTTCAATCCGAGTCGCTGATCACCGCACTGAAAGGGGCCGACGATGAGTTGAAAGAGAAGTTCTTCAGGAATATGTCCCGGCGCGCTGCAGAGATGATGCGGGATGATCTGGAGGCCAAGGGGCCGGTGCGCCTCAGCGATGTGGAGGCGGCGCAGAAAGAGGTGCTGGCGGTTGCCAGGCGGATGGCCGATGCTGGAGAGATCAGCCTGGGAGGGGCGGGTGAAGAGTTCATCTGATCAGGGGTTGTGTGGCATATCGCTCCGCACCGGGGAGAACTGCGATGGCGGCTGACATAATCAAGGAGAATCCCCTTCCGGTCCAGCGCTGGGTGCTTCCGGTGGTAGAGAGTGAGCTGCCGGGCAGGGAAGAGACGGAAGAGAGAGCGCCCTCCTCCCGGGTGGAGCAGGGGCAGCCTCTGGAGCCCGCCCCCGCGCGCGATATCGACCGGGAGCTCGTCGCCGCTCGGGAGGAGGGCTACGAGGCGGGATACAAGGCCGGAAGCGATGCCGGTTTTCAGAAAGGGTTCGAGCAGGGGATCAGTGAAGGGTTGCAACAGGGGAAGGCGCGAGCGGAAGAGAGTGAATCCCTGATCGAGATCGAGCGCCAGCAGCTGCAGGCGAGAACGCAGCACCTGGAGCAGTTGCTCACTGCTTTGGCGGATCCCGTCAGCCAGCTGGACAAGGAGGTGGAGGATCAGCTGGTGGAGCTGGTGCTGGCCGTCTCACGCCAGCTGATTCGCCGTGAACTGAAAGCGGATCCCGGCCAGATCATTGCCGTTGTGCGTGAAGCGGTGTCGTTGCTGCCGGTCGCTGCAAGGGAGTACCGGCTGGCGCTGCACCCGGAAGATGCCGCCCTGGTGCGAGAGGCGCTGGCCATGGATGAGAGTGATGGCGACCGGCCCTGGACCATTGTCGAAGATCCCACCCTGACCCGTGGCGGTTGCCGGGTGGTGAGTGAAGCCTCCTATATCGACGCCACGGTGGAACGGCAACTGGCTGCTGTAGCGGCGACCCTGCTGGGCGATGAGCGGGAAGGTGGCGGATGAACCCGAATCCCGCCCGTGCACCCATCTGGTCCCGGCGGCTGGCGGAGTACCGGCAGCGTCTGACCCCGCCCGAGCTGGTGGTGGAGGGCAAGCTGACCCGCATGGTCGGCCTGACCCTGGAGGCGGTGGGTTGTCACGCCCCCATCGGCGCCAACTGCATGGTGGTCAACAGCGATGGCAGTCGCATAGAAGCAGAGGTGGTGGGCTTTGCCGCCG
>JALSRO010000021.1 GCA_026984715.1 Chromatiales bacterium
CGATATTCCCTGTAGCAACCTCTCGGCGGGACAGCGGCGGCGGGTCGCGTTGGGGCGGCTGTTGATGCTGGATGCCAGATTGTGGGTGCTGGATGAACCGTTCACGGCGTTGGATCGCTCCGGACGCCGACTGGTGGAAGAGCTGTTGTCGGAGCATGCGCAGGCCGGGGGTATGGCGGTGATGACCACTCACCATGTGGTGAATCTGGAGGGTTGCACTGTGCGGCAACTGCAGTTGGGATCATGAGCGGGGCCAACCTGGGTACTGCTTTCGTTTCGCTGTTACGGCGCGATCTGATGCTGGCCTATCGTCATCGCGCGCAGATGCTGAATCCCCTGCTGTTCTTCGTCATTGTGGTCAGTCTGTTTCCGCTAGGTCTGGATCCCGAGCCGGAGCTGCTGCATGCCATCGCGCCGGGAGTGATCTGGGTGGCCGCGCTGTTGGCGGCAATGCTCTCTCTGGACAATATGTTTCGTTCCGATTTCGACGATGGTTCGCTGGAGCAGCTGTTGATTACACCCCATCCCCTGCCGCTGCTGGTACTGGCCAAGATTGTGGCTCACTGGCTGGTCAGCGGGCTGCCTTTGCTGCTGCTGGCGCCCTTGCTGGGGATGTTGCTGAACCTGGGCAGTGAGAACCTGCTGCCTCTGATGGCTACGTTGGCGTTGGGAACTCCGGTTCTCAGCCTGATTGGTTCCATCGGCGTGGCGTTGACCGTCGGGTTGCGGGGAGGTGGAGTACTGCTGTCGCTGCTGATACTTCCACTGTTTATCCCGGTGCTTATCTTCGCTGCCAACGCCGTGGGTAATGCCGGCGCCGGAATGGACATAACCGGGCAGCTGGCTTTTCTTGGCTCGCTGCTGGCGCTCGCTTTTGCTCTGGCCCCTCTGGCAACGGCTGCAGCATTGCGTATTAGTTTGAATTGAGGAGCAACAGATAGTGTCGATTATTCCCAACTGGCTCCACCGGCTATCTTCCCCGAGGAACTTCTATCGTTTCGCCGGTACCGTGTCGGACTGGTGTGGCTGGATAGCGCTGGTGCTGATTGCGATCGGTCTGTACTACGGCCTGGTGAACTCCCCGCCCGACTATCAGCAGGGGGACAGTGCCCGGATCATGTACATCCACGTGCCTGCAGCCTGGATGTCGATGTTTGTCTATATGGTCATGGCGGGAGCGGCTGCTGTCGGCATGATCTGGCGCATCAAGGCGGCATCGGCGTTTGCCAACGCCAGTGCACCGGTGGGTGCCATGTTCACCGCCATGGCCCTGGCTACCGGAATGTTGTGGGGCAAACCGATGTGGGGGACCTACTGGGTGTGGGATGCGCGCCTGACCTCCGAGTTGATCCTGCTGTTCCTCTATCTGGGCTACATGGCCCTTCAGTCTGCCATCGAGGATCGGGATACCGCTGCTCGCGCCACCGCGATTCTGGCGCTGGTCGGCGTGGTCAATATCCCCATCATCCACTATTCGGTAGAGTGGTGGAATACCCTGCACCAGGGCGCCACGGTCTCCAAGATGGATAAACCCTCCATCCATATCAGCATGCTGATTCCCTTGCTGATAATGGCCCTGGCGTTCAAGTTCTACTACTTTAGCAACGTGTTGCGCCGGGCGCGATGCGAAGTACTGGAGCGGGAGAAAGACAAATCCTGGGTTCAGGAGCTGGTGAGAGGGGAGCAGCCGTGAGTGAGTTTTTCCATATGGGTGGCTACGCCTTCTATGTATGGTCGTCCTATTCCCTGGCGGCGGTACTGCTGCTCGTCAGCTGGATTCAACCCCGGTTGCGCGAGAAGCGTCTGAGGCGTGACATAGCGCGGCGATTGAGAAGGAGTAAGCGATGAGACCAAAACAGCGTAACCGGCTGATACTGGCGATAGTAATCGTGCTGTTCGTAGCCGTTTCGGCTGCGCTGGCACTGACTGCTCTAAACAAGAACATAAATCTGTTCTACAGTCCGACCATGATTGTCCATGGAGAGGCTCCTCATGACCGCGTGATCCGTGCCGGGGGGATGGTATCCGAAGGGAGCGTTCAGCGGGATCCGGACAGTCTGCAGATCACTTTCAAACTGAATGATAAGGTCAATGAGATAACCGTTAAATATACCGGTATCCTGCCCGACCTGTTCCGGGAGGGGCAGGGGATCATCGTGCAGGGAAAGCTGGCTCCGGATGGCACCATCATGGCCACGGAGGTATTGGCCAAGCATGATGAGAACTATATGCCGCCCGAGGTGGAACATGCCCTCGAGACCGCCAAACAGATGGGTGTAGCCAACACCAAGAAGGATTGACCGTATGCTTCCAGAAATAGGTAATTTTGCCCTGATCCTCGCTATGACCATCGCGCTGGCACAAGGGGTCGTTCCCATGATTGGCGCGGCGCGCAATATTCCCGGCTGGATTGCCTTCGCCCGCCCTGCCGCATGGACGCAGTTCGTCCTGCTGGTCATCTCCTTCGGAATCCTGACCCATGCCTTTGTCAGCAACGACTTCTCGGTGGCCTATGTGGCGAACAACTCGAACTCGGCCCTGCCCCTGATGTATCGTATATCGGCGGTTTGGGGCGGGCATGAGGGCTCGCTGTTGCTGTGGGTGCTGCTGATGGGGGGATGGTCAGCCACGGTGGGGCTTTTCAGCAAGCGACTGCCACCCGAGATGGTGGCCCGCGTTCTCGCTGTCATGGGGTTGGTGGCTGTGGGTTTTACCGCTTTCGTGGTATTTACCTCCAACCCCTTCGAACGCTACTACCCCGCACCCATGGATGGGCGCGATTTGAATCCTCTGCTGCAGGATATCGGTCTGATCATGCACCCACCCATGTTGTATATGGGGTACGTGGGTTTCTCCGTAGCGTTCGCCTTTGCCATTGCGGCGCTGCTGGGTGGGCGGCTCGATGCGGCCTGGGCCCGCTGGTCGCGTCCCTGGACCATCGTTGCGTGGGTATTTCTCACCCTCGGGATTGCGCTGGGAAGCTGGTGGGCCTACTATGAACTCGGCTGGGGCGGCTGGTGGTTCTGGGATCCGGTGGAGAATGCCTCGTTTCTTCCCTGGTTGACCGGGACAGCGCTGATGCACTCGCTCGCCGTTTCCGAAAAACGCAGCACCTTCAAGAGCTGGACCGTACTGCTGGCCATTTTCGCCTTTTCCCTGTGTTTGCTGGGGACCTTCCTGGTGCGCTCCGGTGTGCTGACCTCGGTGCATGCCTTTGCCAGTGATCCTACCCGGGGTGTCTTCGTTCTCCTTCTGCTCGGTATCGTTGTGGGGGCCTCTCTGGCGATCTATGCATGGCGGGCGCCGCAGGTCAAAAGTGCCGGTAATTTTGCTCTGCTTTCACGGGAAACCTTTCTGCTTGGAAACAATGTTCTACTGGTGGTGGCAACCGCCACCATTCTTTTGGGAACGCTCTATCCGCTGATACTGGATGCTTTGGAGCTGGGCAAGATATCGGTAGGCCCTCCCTACTTCAATGCTGTTTTCGTTCCGTTGATGATCCCATTGATAGTGATATTGGGGATCGGGCCATTGAGTCGCTGGAAACAGGACGAGTTTCCACGGTTGGCGAGGATGCTGCGTAGCGCCTTCCTGGTGAGTATCGTCCTCGGAGTAGTGATTCCCTGGTTGCTGTTTGGCAAGGTAGAGCTGATGGTGGTCATAGCCACCGCCATATCTGTTTGGCTCGTATATGCCGTACTGCTCGACGTGGCCCACCGTTGTCGTCACAAGAGCAGTTTCTGGAAAGGATTGACCAGTCGGCCTCGCGGCTTCTATGGAATGAGTATCGCCCACCTGGGGGTTGCGGTAACGGTTATCGGTATCGCCTTTTCCAGCTACTACAGCTTGGAGAAGGATCTCCGTATGGTGCCAGGCGATCAGCTGGAGGTGGGCGGCTATCTGTTTCATTTCGATGGGGTGAGGGAGTCTCACGGACCCAACTACACAGCAACCGAAGGGGTGATTACCGTCACCCGCAATGGAAAGCCGGTGACCACGCTCCACACCCAGAAGAGAACCTATACCGTGCAGCAGATGCCAATGACCGAAGCGGGTATCGATGCCGGTCTGTTTCGTGATCTCTATGTGGCCATGGGAGAGCCGCTGGGTGATGGCGGTTGGGCTATCCGGATTTACTACAAGCCCTTTATCCGTTGGATCTGGTTGGGAGGGCTGTTCATGGCGTTCGGCGGAATCCTGGCAGCGTCGGATCGACGCTATCGGCTGATGGCGAAACGTACTGCACCGTCGGGGGCCGATGCCCGGCTGGCAGCACAGGAGTCCTGAACGATGACGAAGGCACGCTTTCTCATTCCACTGTTTCTGTTTCTGGCGCTGATCGCCCTGTTTGTGGTGGGCTTGCAGCGAGATCCGCGCGAGGTGCCGTCGCCATTGATCGACAAGCCAGCGCCACAGTTCTCGTTACCGGAACTGCTGGACAGCAATACGACGTTCAGCACTGCAGATCTGCAGAAGCAGCCAGTCAGCCTTTTCAACGTCTGGGCTAGCTGGTGCGTTGCTTGTCGCCAGGAACACCCCTTTTTGATGGAGCTGAAGCGCAGGGGAGAGGTTCCCATCTACAGTCTCAACTACAAGGACAAACGCCCCGACGCCATGGCATGGCTCAACCGTTTCGGGAATCCCTATACCGCCATCGCTTTTGACGAGAAGGGGCGGGTGGGCATCGACTGGGGGGTCTATGGTGTTCCTGAAACATTCGTGGTGGACCGCAAGGGGATCATCCGCTACAAGCAGATTGGGCCTCTGACAGAACAGGCGTGGCAGGAGACCATTCTGCCGTTGATAGAGAAGATCAGGGCGGAGGAAGGATGAGTCATCGGATTTTGTTGTGTCTGTCACTGTTTCTGATGGTCGGGTGGGGTAGCTCCTGCCTTGCCCATATCGATACCTTTGTATTCGATACACCACAGGATGAGCAGCGATTCAGAAAACTCTCTACCGAACTGCGTTGTCTGGTATGTCAAAACCAGAATCTTGCCGACTCCAACGCAGACCTGGCAATGGATCTGCGCCAGGAGGTCTACGAGATGATCAAGGACGGCAAGAGTGATGCCGACATCATCGATTTCATGGTTTCCCGCTACGGTGATTTTGTTCTATATCGCCCTCCCGTGAAGCCGATAACCTACCTGTTGTGGGCCGGGCCGCTGATTCTGCTGGTAATCGGAGCCTACGCACTGTTCGTATTTGTACGGCACCGCAGCAAGGAAGGGGTATTGCAGAGCGGTGCCCTCGATGCGGAGGAGCAGCGCAGGCTCAGCACCCTGCTGGAAGAGAAGGCCGTGAGCACTACCCCGGACCCATCGACCCCGGAGAGAAAGAAATGACACTATTGTGGATAGTGGTGGTAGTTCTGGCGCTCGTAGCGACGGGCTTCGCCGCCTGGCCGATTTGGAAGCAGAAAGTGCTAAAGGCGATGGTGGAGCGGGACCAGCTGAATGTGGTGATCTTCGAAGATCGGCTGGCAGAGCTCGATGCCGAGCTGGCAGAGGGTGTGTTGACGCAGGAACGCTATGAGCAGGCGCGCAATGAGTTGCGCCGGGATTTGCTGATCAATACCGGTAGTGATGGCGGCGATGCCGGAGCTGCTGCTCCCGGCGGCCGTTGGATGGCGCCGCTGCTGGGGTTGCTGGTTCCTGCCATTGCGCTTTTCGTCTACCTCCAGGTCGGTGCTCCGGAGCTG
>JALSRO010000022.1 GCA_026984715.1 Chromatiales bacterium
TAACCCGCGCCATCGAGAATGCCCAGCGCAAGGTGGAGGGGCGCAACTTCGACATCCGCAAGCAGTTGCTGGAGTATGATGATGTTGCCAATGACCAGCGCAAGGTAATCTATGCCCAACGAAAGGAGCTGATGGAGGCGGATGATATCTCCGACATCATTCAGGATATCCGCTATGATGTGGTGAATGCACTGATCGACTCCTACATCCCGCCCCAGAGCATCGATGAGCAGTGGGACATCTCCGGTCTCGAGCAGGCGCTGGAGACCGAGTTCGGAGTTCAACTGGAACTGCAGAAATGGCTGGATGAGGACAGCCAGCTGGGCGAGGAGGGGCTTCGGGAGCGGATTCTGGAAGCGTTCGAGAAGGAGTATGCCGCCAAGGAGCAGCTGGCGGGCAGCGAGGTTCTGCGCCATTTCGAGAAGGCCGCCATGCTTCAGGTACTGGACACTGCCTGGAAAGAGCACCTGGCCGCGATGGACTATCTGCGCCAGGGTATCCACCTGCGCGGATATGCCCAGAAGAATCCCACCCAGGAGTTCAAACGGGAATCCTTCGAGCTGTTCAACCAGCTGCTGGAGCGCATCAAACACGAGACCATTGCCGTACTGAGCAAGGTTCAGGTGCGGGCCGAAGAGGATGTGGAAGCGGTGCAGGAGCAGCGTCGCCAGCATGGCGAAGTGCGTTATCAGCATGCTCAGGCATCGGCGCTGGGTGATGGAGCGGAGAGCACTGCCGAGCAGCCGCAGGAGCAGAAGCCGTTCGTCCGCGAAGGGCGCAAGATCGGCCGTAATGAACCCTGTCCGTGCGGTTCCGGCAAGAAGTACAAACAGTGCCACGGAAAGATTAGCTGAACGAATATGGCTGTCGGTTGGAAAGGGTGGCCGGAGATGCGTCCGGTGGCGGGAATGAAGCTGGGAACCGCGTGCGCGGGAATCAAGCAGCCCGGCAGGCGCGATCTGGTACTGATCGAGTTGCAACCTGGCTCATCCTGTGCCGCACTGTTTACCCGTAACCTGTTTCGGGCCGCCCCGGTACTGGTGGCAGAACGGCATCTGCGCCAGGCCCCCCCTCGCTACCTCCTGATCAATTCCGGAAACGCCAATGCCGGTACCGGTGCCGAAGGGGTGGCACACGCCGAGGCCTGCTGCAGCAGGGTGGCGCAGCTCAGCGATTCTCCTGCCGAGGCGGTTCTGCCTTTCTCCACCGGAGTGATTGGTGAGCCGCTGCCGGTGGAGCGTATCGAAGCGGCGCTGCCGGATGCCATGGCGGTGTTGGCTCTGGATGGGTGGGAGGATGCTGCATACGGCATTATGACCACCGATACCGTCCCCAAGGGTGCTTCTACTACCGTCCAGATAGATGGGGAGGTGATTACAGTAACCGGAATTGCCAAGGGTGCCGGGATGATCCGCCCCGATATGGCGACCATGCTCGCCTTCCTCGGTACCGATGTGGCGGTGGCGCCGGAGTTGTTGCAGGGCTGTCTGCAGACTGCCGTGGCAAGCAGCTTCAACCGGATTACCGTGGATGGAGATACCTCCACCAACGATGCCTGCGTCCTGGTAAGCACCGGTGCATCTCCCCTTCCACCCATCGAGGACGCGGCTGACCCCCGCTATCCGCGCTTGGCCGGAGCTGTCTTCCAGATCTGTGAACGGTTGGCGCAGGCCATCGTGCGGGACGGTGAAGGGGCCAGCAAGTTCATCACCATCGAGGTCGATGGAGGGCGTGACGAACAAGAGTGCCTGCAGGTGGCCTATACCATTGCCCACTCGCCGCTGGTCAAGACCGCCTTTTATGCCAGTGATCCCAACTGGGGTCGCATCCTGGCTGCAGTGGGGCGGGCGGGTATTGCCAAACTGGATATCGATGCGCTCACCCTCCACCTGAACGAGCTGTGTGTGGTTCGCGATGGTGGCAAGGCAGCGGAGTATCGTGAAGAGCTGGGCCAGTCGATCATGGACCAGGAGGAGATTACCGTCCGGGTGGGGTTGAGTCGGGGAGTAGCGCAGGCACGCATCTGGACCTGTGACCTCTCCCACGACTACATCCGCATCAATGCCGAATACCGCACTTGAGGGTACCTCTGCTGCGGCTCGCTCCCTGCATGTGGCAGCGGGTGTCATCGTCGGCTCCGGCGGCCGGATCCTGATTGCAAAGCGGCCCGAGCAGCTGCATCAGGGGGGATTGTGGGAGTTTCCGGGAGGCAAGCTGGAGCCGGGGGAGAGCGTGGCCGCCGCCTTGCGGCGTGAGCTGCAGGAGGAGTTGGGGATCCGGGTGGAACGGGCCCGTCCGCTGATCCGCATCCGCCATGACTACGGAGATCGGGTGGTTCTGCTCGATGTCTGGCGGGTAGAACGGTTTCATGGAGAGGGGTGCGGTCGGGAGGGTCAGGAGATAGCATGGGTGGAGCCACACTCCCTTCTGGAATACACCTTTCCCGTCGCCAACCTCCCCATCGTAACCGCAGCACGCCTGCCATCCCGCTACCTCATTACTCCGGAGCCCGGCACCGATTGGGATGGATTTCTGCTTGGTTTGGAGCGATGTCTGAATAGCGGAGTGACGCTGGTACAGCTGCGGGCCAGGCGGCTGAGCCGGCGCGAGTATGATGAGCTTGCGCGACGGGTCATTGCACTGTGCCGGGAACATGGTGCCCGGTTGCTGCTGAATGCCGACCCTTCCGCGGACACGGTTATGGCTGCAGACGGCGTGCATCTTACCGCTGCCAGGCTGCTGGCGCTGAAACACCGGCCACTGCCGACGGGGCAGTGGGTGGCGGCCTCCTGTCACAATCGGCATGAGCTGATCCATGCCGCGCGGATTGGGGTGGATTTTGCTGTCCTGTCGCCAGTACTTCCGACTCGATCTCACCCGACGGCCGAGACTCTGGGGTGGGAGCGGTGGGAGCAACTGGTTGAATCAGCACCGTTTCCCGTCTATGCCCTTGGAGGTATGCGGGACGAGGATCTGCCGCTTGCATACTCTCGCGGAGCCCAGGGGATTGCGGCAATCCGTTCCATCTGGGGGGTTTGACCGTTACCGACTCATTTCGGCTCATTGTCGCCGGATAGCTGCCTTTGTGCTAGAATTCCCGGTCTTTTTTCGATTTTGCACGGCCTTGACAGCTGGCTGAGGGAGTATGGCAGAGGCAGATCCGCACCAGGGGAAGAGTGGCCTTGTTCACGAGGTGCAGGAGATTGCCATTCGGCTTTTGGCGCGGCGTGAACACTCCGTTCGGGAACTGCGTCGCAAACTGCGTCAAAGGGGGTTCGATGAACCGGTTGTTGCAGAGGTGCTCGAAGAGCTACAGCGGCAACGGCTGCTCAGCGACAGACGTTTCGCAGAGATGTATGTGCGCCACCGGCGTGACCGGGGAAACGGGCCGATACGCATCCAGGCCGAACTACGTCGGCGGGGTGTTGCCGAGGAGCTGATAGATGCCACTGTCGATCTGCAGGATCCCGACTGGTTCAGGTTGCTGGCAGAGGTGCGCGAGAAACGCTTCGGTGCAGCCTTGCCTCGTGACTCCAGGGAGTGGGCCCGTCAAGCTCGATTCCTGCAGCATCGTGGATTTCCTGCCGAGCAGATCCGCGTTTTGCTCAGAGAGGTAACTTATTAACCACGGCTGAATACGATATATATTGTTGCCGGGTTAATAGTAATTGATCCGGAAAATCCGGAGAGTGGCAGCTCGTCGATTTCTGCAGGGCAGAGCAGCGGCATTTGCGGTTGTTGCTGGAGAGGCGGGAAGCTTTTATCGATAATCTGTTGGTGCCCTGAGGTGATGGAACGGCTATGATGTACATTTTTGGCAGAGTGGTAACGGAACGCCCCATCCAGACGGAAGAGCTGTGGGGCACGAAGGGATGAAGAGCGCAGAGATTCGCCAAGCCTTTCTGGACTATTTCCGCAGGCACGGGCACGAGATTGTGCCCAGCAGCTCGCTGGTGCCCGCCAACGACCCCACCTTGCTGTTCACCAATGCCGGGATGGTGCAGTTCAAGGAGGTGTTCCTCGGGCTGGAACAGCGACCCTACCTTCGTGCGGCCAGCGTACAGCGGTGTGTACGTGCTGGAGGCAAACACAACGATCTCGACAACGTCGGTTATACCGCTCGTCACCACACCTTCTTCGAGATGCTGGGCAACTTCAGTTTTGGCGACTACTTCAAGAGGGAAGCGATCGCCTATGCCTGGGAGTTCCTGACGGAGACCATGGGCCTCGCCCCCGAGCGGCTCTGGGTTACCGTGTTCGAGCAGGATGAAGAGGCTGCCGGGATCTGGTTGAACGAAATCGGCGTCGATCCAGAGCGTTTCAGCCGCATCGGCGCCCATGACAACTTCTGGTCGATGGGGGACACCGGTCCGTGCGGTCCCTGTAGCGAGATATTCTATGACCATGGCCCCGATGTCGCGGGCGGGCCACCGGGTAGTGCCCAGCAGGATGGAGACAGATATGTCGAGATCTGGAACCTGGTATTCATGCAGTACGATCGTGATCGGGAGGGGAATCTGAATCCACTGCCGAAGCCCTCCGTGGATACCGGCATGGGTCTTGAGCGTCTGGCGGCGGTGATGCAGGGGGTACATGACAACTATGAGATCGACCTGTTCAAGGCACTGATTCAAGCGGTAGCCGCACTGACGGCCGATCCCGACGGCTGTGACCGTACGTCGCTGAAGGTCATTGCAGATCACATCCGCTCCTGCGCTTTCCTTGTGGCCGACGGAGTGGTGCCCTCCAATGAAGGGCGTGGCTACGTGTTGCGCCGTATCATCCGTCGCGCCGTGCGCCACGGTAGCCGACTGGGGCTGACCGGGCCATTCTTCTACAAGCTGGTGGACCCGCTCATCGAGCAGATGGGCGATGCCTATCCCGAACTCCCTACCGCTCGCGACCATGTCATGCGGGTATTGCGGCAGGAAGAGGAGCGCTTTGCGGAGACACTGGAGCAGGGGCTGCGCCATCTCGAAGAGGTGCTCTCATCTCTGCCGGGAACGGTCATTCCGGGTGAGGCGGTGTTTCGTCTGTATGACACCTACGGTTTTCCTGTGGATCTGACCGCAGACATCGCGCGTGAGCGGGGAGTGGGCGTCGATATGGAAGGGTTCGAACGCGAAATGGCCACGCAGCGGGAGCGGGCGCGTGCCGCAAGCCACTTCGGAGCCGTTTCCGGAGAGCGGCTGGAGTTTTCCGGAACCAGCGAATTCTGTGGTTATGACAACCTGGAGCAACACGCTCGGGTGACCGCACTCTTTCAGGATGGCCAACCGGTAACCTCGCTGCAAGAGGGCCAGCAGGGGCAGGTGGTTCTGAATACAACTCCGTTCTATGGCGAGTCTGGTGGACAGGTGGGGGACCAGGGGGAACTGCGCTGCGCGGATGCTCTGTTCACCGTCTCTGATACCCGCAAGGAGGGGAGTGTCAATGTCCATGTCGGAGAGTTGAAAACCGGTCATCTGAGAGTGGGCGATACTGTCGTTGCACGGGTGGATGCCAGGCGCCGTCAGGATGTCGCATCTCATCACTCTGCCACCCATCTGCTGCATGCCGCACTGCGTAAACGGCTTGGGGAACATGTGGTACAGAAGGGTTCCCTGGTTGCGCCGGAGCGGTTGCGTTTCGACTTTTCCCATTTCGAGCCGCTGGCTCCTGAAGAGCTGAAGGCCATCGAGCAGCTGGTCAACGAGCA
>JALSRO010000023.1 GCA_026984715.1 Chromatiales bacterium
CCATGCCGCCGCCGGTGTAGTCGTAGCTTCCATCGTCATAGATGGTGATTCCGTGACAGGCGTTACAGGGGCGCCCCATCATCGGGTGACGGTTGCTCATGGGTGGCCCGGTGACGGTGCTTTCGGGGTGGCAGTAGAGACAGTCCCGAAACACATCGAATTTGTAGGAGATTGTCTCCGGGTCCCATGTAAAACGGTGGCATGAGGTGCAGTCGTAGACATCCCCCAGTTTTGCCCCTGGAGGGCCGGTGGTACACTTCACCTCGGTACCCACTTTCAGGTGGTGTTTATCGGGGTTACGCCTCTCCAGCCATTCGGCGATGGGGCTGTCTCCCTTGTTGAATCGTACCTCATGGCAGACGCGGCATTTCACCGCCGTGACCTCATCCCCGAACAGATCCTTGCCCATCATGGCCAGCCCGGTGGCGGGGGCAAGCAGGCCCAGCAGGGTCGGAGCCATGAAAAAAAGGAGTGTTCGTTTCTTGTTGGTCATATCGGTAATACCCGTTGGCTACTGGCAGGGACGCGAATTGCCGGACATCTGCTTCTATGCTGGACGGGTAGATCCCTTGCTAGGCCGACGAAAAAGCTTCCTGCCTTCTCTATCTGTGAGAAACGGTAAGCAAGAGCTCTGCGTTTGCGGACGATCGGAAGGCCCTCGCTCTTGGATCTGCCGGCTCACCCCTCCGCTATGGTTGCCCATCGACCATCCTGTCGGCAGATGGGTAACCCGGATTCACTGGAGTTCGATAAATAAATGTAACTTTTTGTTCACTACCCTTGTGCCACAAGGGTAATGAGAGATACTCAACTTGCGGTTTTTTTGCTCCCTGCCATGGTCTATAGACTTATTCCATATTGTGTAATCCAATGCTTTAGACTCAGTATAGTGTAGTCCATAATTTCCGATATGGAAGAGAATCGGTAGTTTCGGGGAAACAATTGTCAAATTTGTCACACTTCATTGATGAGCGTGGCGACAATCTGTATTCCCTTGTCGAGGTCGCTCCGGTGCATCCATGCACTCGTGACAGTTGGGGGTCCCTCTCCAGCGCACTGTAACGCAGGGGCAGTGCCTGAAACCTTTGACTCAATGATATTCAACGACAGATCATGGCTGAATAGGATATATGTCGTCGCCGGGATAATATTTGGAGTGAATTTGCATATTCTTAAACATCTTCAATTGACCGGTGCCGGGTGGTGACGCAATACTCACTGGTGCAGGGCATCGCTATGTTCTATCCCGGCGGGGCGGAAACACGTCACTCGTTGGATAGTCGGGGGTAGCTATTCGGCAGTTGGTATTGCGGTGCGGCGGGTCGGACTGGTCATGAAATAGACCAGTTCGATGGGAAAGGTGCGAGTATCCTCCGGCAAATGACAATTTTCCCCACACATGGATGGGATGGTTCCAGTCTGTACGGTTACGGCGGTGTTATCGGCTTCTTCGGACTGTCTGATGCTCTGCCGTTCGGGTAATGCCGAAACGGTGCAGTTCTGTATTGCGGATAGGTGTAAAGGATCGTATGATTCGATTCATAAAAAAGCGTGGGCAGATCACGCCAAAAATATAAGTGATTTCCGGCTGTCGTGTTGAAGCAGCTTTATTCCCCGGCCGGGATCTGAATTATAGATATTTGCTTCTTACAATAACGATAGCCGAAGTTTTCTCTTCGGGAGTCCACGGACTGCAGACATGCTGTTTGGAGTTTTCAACCCCGGGATGGATGTGGTCCGGTAACCGGGCCTCTTGAGTCGAGAGCAGAGCCACAGGGAATCGTGATCAACCATGGGCCGAACAGCCCCGGCTGTTGGGGTGCCTAGCGCTGTTGGATGAGTAGGGACTGCGTTTTCTGAACCATATTTGAATATGCTGTTTTGGCATTGATAGCAAGGGGTATTCCATGCGTTTCGATTATTTTTCAAAAGCAATATGTGTAGCGGCCGTCATGGGAATTTCGGGGCCACTGGTGGCGGCAGAGTTTACTGTCAATGACCGCGGTGATGCCGCCGATGCGGATCCCACGGATCTGCAGTGCAGGACAGCGGCGGGAGCCTGTACCTTGCGTGCTGCGGTACAGCAGGCCAACAAGCTTCCGGGGCTTGACACTATCACGGTTCCTGCGGGCCGCTATGAACTGGCCTCTGATGGCGAGATAAAAGTCACCTCCAACATGCGTATAGTTGGGGAAGGGGCAGACAAGACCATCATCAGTGGTGTTGACAGAAGCAAGGTGTTTGCAATCAAGAATGGTGCCTCCGCTACCATTTCCGGGGTTACTGTGACTCAGGGAAAAGCGGCGAGCTATGGTGGGGCGATCGGGGTGTGGGGGCAGTCGCGGCTGGCGCTCCTCGACAGTGTGATCTCCGACAGCAGTTCCGAGGGTGACGGAGCAGGGTTGTATGTCAGTGTCAGTACAGTTTCTCTCGAGAACACAACGTTCTCCGGAAACCATGCCAACGGTGGCGGGGGGGCGATCTATGTCAACGGCTCAAAGGCTTTCCTGACCATCCATGGGGGGGAGGTCAGGAACAACAGTGCCATCAACGGGGGAGGTATCTTTTGCAACTCCGCCGGTAACGTCTATCTGGAAGGGGTGGCGTTCCGCAGCAACAGTTCCGATGGGAGTACCACTATTGCAGGTGGGGGGGCCATATACAATCGGACCTGTGCCATTACGCTGAATCGGACCTCGTTCGATCAGAACAGTGCTACAAAAAGAGGCGGGGCGCTGTTCAATGCCAGTCACGGTCGTTACAGTATTACGCACTCCTCTTTTTCCAACAACAGAGCGCTGAACGAGGACGGGGGTGCCATCTACTCCGATGGCGTCCTGGATATGGAGCGCGTATCTCTCACCGGGAACTCGGCGACCTTTGGCAGTGCCCTATATGATGCAGGCAGAAGCAATCTCTCTCTTGTCACGGTCAGTGACAACAGTGCCGTCAGCGCAGATGGAAGTGCCATCTACCATAACAGCAACAGCAATCTGATATTGGCGAACAGCACCGTGGCCCACAATAGTGGCGGCAATCTCAGCAATACGGAGGGTACCCAGGGCAAGCTGCAGATCAGGAGCAGCATCATTGCTGATGCTGGAGCTGGCGGCAAGAACTGTGTCGGTGTGGTGAGTAGTGCAGGCTACAATCTGGTCAGTGATGACAGCTGTCTGTTGTCTGGTGAGGGGGATATCTCATCTGCCGATCCGCTTCTGCTGGCGCTGCAGGCCAACGGTGGAGATACCCTTACCCGGGAGCCGGCTGCCGGCAGTCCGGCCATTGATGCCGGGCCTGCAGACTGTCCTCTGCTGGATCAGCGTTTTCACTATCGCAAGGATCGGTGCGACATTGGTGCCTTCGAGGTGGGAGCACCAGCCGCCAATATTGGTACCATTGGCTTCAAACAGCCGCCATCCATGATCAGAGAGAGCGCCGGAACGGCCACCATAACGCTGACACGCAGCAACGGCAGTGAGGGTACGGTTTCTGTGCGCTACTATGATGATCCGCGGAGTATAGCGCTCTCCAATATCGATTTTATCGATTTTGACGGTGTGCTCGAATGGGCCGACGGTGAGTCGGGTGACAAGAGTTTTCAGATCCAGATTCGCCCTGATGCCAAGGATGAACGTATCGAGCCCCTCATCATAGCGCTCGACAATCCCGTTGGTGGGGTTCAGCTCGCTGCCGAAAGAAAGGCGATCTTGAACATCGTCGACGACGACGTACAGTTCGGCGAGCTGGCTTTCGACTCTGCCAGCTACACGGTTGCAGAAGGTGCCGGCAAGCTCGAGGTCGTTGTAAAACGCAGTAACGGAGATGTCGGGAACGTGTCGGTCAACTACACAACGGCAGACAAGGAAGCCACTGCGGGTGAAGACTATACTGCCGTATCCGGTATCCTGAACTTTGCTGACAAGGAAACCAGCAAGACTATCATCATTCCTGTTCTGGACGACTCTGTGAAGGAGCCCAACGAGTCGTTTACTCTGCAACTGAGTGGTATTACCGGAGGTGCCACTGAAGGGGCGTACTCCAGCGCGACAGTAACCATAACCGATGATGATGACTCCGGATCCGGAGGAGCTACGCCCGTAGACAAGCCGGCCGGTGGTGGAGACGACGTGGGAACCACCAGCGCCAGCAGTAGCGGTGGAGGTGGTGGAGCGTTCAACATCTTCCTGCTGTTGATCGTGGTGGTTGGTTCGCGATTGATGCGTCCACGGTGCGGTAACTCTGCATAGCAGGCTGATTCTATAGTGGAGTGGGTGGCCTCTTCCCTTGCTGCCCAACCACTCTTTGCTTTTCGGCAGCCTATTTGTGGCACAGGGATGTGCCGTCATTTTCAATGGCGTCGAGCCATTGAAAGTGAAGGGAGCGGGAAATCGCCCTCCCGGTCCCGTGTTGAAAAAGACCATGAACGGATGGGCTTCTTCAACATCCTGCCAATATAATCTGCTCGGCCACCGGATTGCGTCCGTTTCCACGCCACTCTTGATGTTCATCAATGTGTCCCATTGGCAGCTGAGTCTATGATAGATGGAAGAGTGCGGTTTGCCGAGCGGCCCGGCTCTTCCCGGGGCAGCTCGGCGAACTACGTTGGAACAAACGTTTACCGGGTATCGATGACAAAAAGCACCGTTACAGAGGGTATGGCTGTATCCGATGCCGGGGCTCATGCCCATCATGATGGTCATGAACTCTCTGCTTTTTTTGCAGTAGGGATAGTGATCAACCTGATTCTGTTCGCGGCGTTTCTTGTGTGGGCGATCAGCCAGTGGAAGAGAAAGTAACCCCGCCCTTCCGGAAGAGGCTTCCTCTGGGGAGTATTTTTCTGTTCAGTCTCTTTGTTCTTGTATCGACTGTTGTCTTTTCGTTGTGGCCGCACCCACCCTCTGTCTCTCCACCCACCCAGGAGCTGATGGGGGTGTTGCGGCCTGTTCCCAAATCCATAATGCCGTTCAATCTGGTGGACCAGAAAAAGGAGCCGTTCAGCGAAGAGGATCTCCATGGGAAGTGGACATTCCTCTTTTTCGGTTATACATCATGTCCGGATGTTTGCCCCATGACGTTGTCGCTGCTGGCCAGACTCTACCCTCTTCTGGAACAGGAGTTGGTCGACGATTCATTCAAGCCGCAGGTGGTGTTTGTTTCAGTCGATCCCCGGCGTGATACGCCAGATAAACTTTCTGACTATATATCCTATTTCAACAGGGGATTTGTTGCTGTGACGGGGCAGAGGGAGGAGATTGACAATCTTTCCGGGCAGTGCGGAGCCGGTTACCAGATTGGAGAGGAGAGCGGGCCGGGGGAATATACGGTAAACCATACCAGTGCGATATTCCTGATCGATCCGCGTGGGCGTTTGGTAGCCTCCTTCTCACAGCCGCACCGTGCAGAAACGATCCTGAGACAATTTGTGCAGATTCATACATATATGAAGCAGCGGTAGCTCATTAACCAGGCAACAATATATGTCGCATTCTGGGCTTCAGGCAGGCGTTGGAACGCCTCGGCTGAGAACGATATATATTGTTGCCAGATAAAATCTTCGGAAGATAATATCGAATTCGTTTTCGGGATGAAGCCGTCGCCGTCGGGGTATCATGTGGTAGGGTGGCTATGTCCGTGGGGGTGAATCACTATTTGCCGAT
>JALSRO010000024.1 GCA_026984715.1 Chromatiales bacterium
CCCGCCACCGCCGCCTCGAAGGCGACCATGACACCCTGCTGCTGCGCCGCGGCAAAGATCTCATTGCCATGCTTGGCGATCAGCGCCTTGTTGGCGGTCACCACATGCTTACCGTTGGCGATGGCCCGCATTACCAGATCGAGAGCCAGGGTGTCGCCGCCAATCAGCTCGACCACGATGGCGATATCCGGATCGTCGACAACCTCCATGGGGTCGGTGGTCAATCTGATATTGCCGATGTCGCAGATGCGCGGCTTGCTCAGATCGCGCGCCGATGCATGGGTAACGACAATACCCCGGCCGGCGCGACGGGCGATCTCCTGTGCGTTGCGGGTGAGAACGTTCACCGTTCCACCGCCAACGGTTCCCAGGCCAAGCAGTCCTGTCTTTACCGGATTCACTCTACTCTCTCCCATTGTTGTGCATTATCAGGCCATCCTTGCGGAACATATCCCGTATCCCCCGCACCGCCTGACGGATGCGCTGCTCATTCTCGATCAGGCTGAAGCGCACATGATCATCACCGTAGTTGCCGAAACCGACACCGGGGGAGACCGCCACCCTGGCCTTCTGCAGCAGCTGCTTGGAGAACTCCAGCGATCCCAGATGGCGATAGGGCTCCGGAATGGGCGCCCAGACGAACATGGTGGCCCGCGGCCTTTCAACTCTCCACCCCGCGGCATTCAGCCCGTTGCACAGCGTATCACGCCGCCGCTGGTACATGTCGGAGATCTGCTGCACGCACTCCTGCGGACCCTCCAGCGCAGTGATGGCCGCAACCTGGATGGGGGTGAAGGTGCCGTAGTCGAGGTAGGATTTCATCCGCGCCAACGCCTCCACCAGGATCGGATTGCCGCACATGAAACCGATGCGCCAGCCGGGCATATTGTAGCTCTTGGAGAGGGTATAGAACTCCACCGCCACCTCCTTGGCCCCGGGAACCTGCAGGATGGAGGGGGCCTTGTAGCCATCGAACGAGATGTCCGCGTAGGCGATGTCATGCACCACCCAGATCTGATGTTCCCGCGCGATCTCAACCACCTTCCCGAAGAACTCCAGCTCCACGCACTGAGTGGTGGGATTGCCCGGAAAGTTGAGCACCAGCATCTTGGGTTTGGGCCAGCTATCGTTGATCGCCTTCTCCAGCTCGGCGAAAAAATCCACTCCCGGCACCAGCGGCACATGGCGGATATCCGCACCGGCAATCACGAATCCATAGGGATGAATGGGATAGGAGGGATTGGGAACCAGCACCGCGTCCCCCGGCCCGACCGTGGCCAGCGCCAGATGGGCCAACCCCTCCTTCGAACCGATGGTCACTATCGCCTCGCTCTCCGGATCGAGGTCCACATCGAAACGGCTCTTGTACCAGCCACAGATGGCGCGGCGCAGACGCGGAATTCCCCTGGAGACCGAGTAACGATGGGTATCATGGCGCTGCGCCACCTCCACCAGCTTGTCCACGATGTGCCGCGGGGTCGGCTGATCGGGGTTGCCCATCCCGAAATCGATGATATCCTCACCCCGGGCGCGAGCCTTTGCCTTCAGCTCGTTGACGATGTTGAAAACGTAGGGAGGCAGACGCTTGATGCGTGGAAATTCTTCAATCAATTCAGCAAATCCGGTGAAAGGTGGCTCAAAGCTGTTAACATTACCGGCGCGGCAGGATAGTGTCAATTTCATGATCCCCCGACGGTTATCGGACGCTCCACCCAATTACCGTGAAGAGCATGAAGCGCATGAAGATTTTGCCACGCATCGCTTACGGGGCAGACGAAACCGGATACCTGGCTCGGCCGCACCATATATCGACCACCCACCGAGGAACCATCCCGGGAGCAGCCATGAAGATCGACCTGGAAACAGCCACCGGATACACCATTCACTCCTATGGGAAGAGGGAGATCACTATCAACATCCCGCTGGCACAGCAGATCGAGGCGGCAGGCGGAACACCGCCCTCCGACGACACCGCGCGGGAAACTCTGACCAACAGCCTGATCATCACGCCTGAGACACTCATCCGCAACTGGCCTCCCACAGGATTCGAAGAGATAGCAGTGGAGCACATCGAGGCAGTTGCCGATCTGAAACCTGAGCTGGTTCTGCTCGGCCTGGGCGACCGGCTGCACTTTCCCAAACCCGCCTTGATGGCACCCCTGATCCGGCAAGGCATCGGTGTGGAGTATATGGACACCCCCGCCGCCTGCCGAACCTACAATTTTCTGGCGGCGGAGGGGCGCCGGGTAGCAGCTGCTATCGTGATCGCATAGCCCATGCGATCAGCAGCACCAGAAACAGGATCAGGGCCAGCTCGATAACGGTAATCCACATCACGGACTCCATCGGCAAATCACTGGAAGTCACCGCTTCGGGATTGGGGGAACCCACACCTCTCCATCACCGGAATTCATCGAAGATGACAATGGGGGCGAATACCCCACTCTACCCTTGCGGAACAAAAACAATACCACCTCGCTATCGCAATGGAAAATGGCGATTCGCTCTCAAGCTGGCTGAAACTATTAACCCGGCAACAATAGATATCGTATTCAGCCGTGGCGTTCCAGTGCGCTGGACAGGGATGTCCAGGTGTTGCGAGTGCATGGATGCACTGGAACGACCTCGACAAGGAGATAACCCTTGCCCGTGCATTGCGCCTAGTTCCGGCACGCACCTGCCCGTAGCCCTGAACGGGGATATATGTGTTTCCACGAGGTTACTGCCCACTTCTTCACTCAATCCTGCAATCCCGCCGCTCTGGCTGCCTCTTCCCACCCCTCAGGTAGGTGGTGCGTGATCCCCTTGTGACAGTCGATGCAGGTCTTGCCTTCGTCCATGGCCTCCTCGTGACGATCCGCTGCCCTTGGCTCCTGTTTCTCGAGGTCCATGCTGTCGAAGTCGTGGCAGTTACGACACTCACGGGAGTCGGTCTCCTTCATGGTCTTCCAGACGTGCATGGCCAGCTCCAGGCGGTTGGCTTCGAACTTCTCCGGGGTATCGATGGTTCCAACCAGCTTGTGGTAGAGCTCGTTGGTCGCCCGAATCTTGCGCACCACCTTGTGTATCCACTCCCTGGGAACGTGGCAATCGGGGCAAGTGGCACGTACGCCGGTACGATTGCTGAAGTGGCCGGTCTCCTGATACTCCTGGTAGACGTTTTCCTCCATCTCATGGCAGGAGATGCAGAACTTCTCGGTGTTGGTCATCTCCAGCGCCCAGTTGAACGAACCCCAGAGCAGGATCCCCACCACGATTCCCGCAATCAGCAGTGGCAACCTGGCGATTCCGGCCATTTTCTCCATTTGCAGTGATGTCATAGCTCGCCCCTTTTTTTGTTTTGGCGGTGTCGTTCCAGGCAATATCTCACTCCCGGGAACCGCCCGCTGTTTCCCGCACCGATCCGGCAAGCAAGCCGCGGTCGATTCGCCTCCCCATTCACTTCTGGGGCAACGGTTCGAAGGTGGTCCCCACCAGCGGTTGCGCATCCACTTGCGGCACGTGACATTGGTTGCAGAACCAGCGCCGCTGAGAGATCTTGGTCAGCTTCTTCCCGGTACGATCGACGTAGTGACTCTCACCCACTTCCGGTGCCTTCTCCTTTTCGTGGTTCTCCTTGCTGTGGCACTTCAGGCAGGTGTTCTCCCGCAGGCTGATGCGATCCTTGTCGATTTCGTGGGGGATCTGGGGAGGCTGCTGTTTCCAGCCCCGTTCGAATCCTCCTTCCGCCTTCTGTTGCTTCTTGGCCGGAAAGATTTTGGCCGGTGCGTCCAGCGGGAGGGGGCCACGGAGTGACTCCACGCCGGCCGCGAGGGTACCGGGCAACAGGAGAAGCATGAAAACAGTTGCTGTCGTGGTGAAGATGGTGTTTTTCATTGGACTCTCCATTGCAGTTTGATGTTGTGGATGAAAACCCATTCGCTCAGCTCTGCTCCACCGGTTTCCCCGGTCGCCGGAACGAGGCGGCGATGGTGGAACGGTGACCGAAGGCGAATACCTCCTCGGCACAGATGTCGATACATCGCCCGCAGTTGGTGCACTCTCCAGCAAGGATCACCGGTGGAATGCCCTGCTCCGCACCCCGCAGTACCGGAGGCAGAACCTGTGGTTCCGGGCAGACCACATAGCACTCCAGACAGTCGTCGCAGCGATCACGTCGGTCGGCCCGCACCCGCAGGGTGCTGAATCTTCCGACCAGACCGTAGAAAGCCCCGACGGGACAGAGATGGCTGCACCAGCCCCGCCGGCTCAACAGCAGATCGAAGAGAAAGATACCGAGGATCACTACCCAGCCGAGCCCCATGCCGAAGATGATCCCCCGGTGGAGGATGGAGACCGGGTTGACCAACTCGAAGGCCAGGGTGCCGGTGCTTGTCGAGAGCAGCAGGGTCAGGCCGAGCATCCAGTAGCGGGCCCGACGTGACAGGGCCAGGGGAGGATGAATCTCCAACCGCTCCCGCAGCCAGTTGGCGGCGTCGGTGACCATATTCATCGGGCAGATCCAGGAGCAGAAGACCCGGCCCCCGACCAGCAGGTAGAAGATCGACACGATCGCCGCACCGATGAGTACCGTACCCAGGGGAAAGGCCATTCCGGCCAGGATCGTCTGCACCAGCAGCAGCGGATCGGTCATCGGCACGACGTCCAGCAGCCGGCTGGAGGAGAGATTACCCTTGAGCAGCCAGATCCCGGCCCACGGTCCGAGCAGGAACAGGCCGAGGACGGCCAGCTGGCTGGCGCGACGCAGAATCAGCCAGCGGTGCGCCCGCCACCACCCCTTCTTTTCGACTGCCTCCCGACCCAGATGCCTGTGGTCCATCATCGTGCCTCCTCGATGCCTCGCTTCAGGGTCTCCAGTGGATCGGCCGGGAAGGGCTCACTGCTCTGCCGCACGCCTGCCGACGAGGTCTCATCGTCGAGAATCAGGCCGCGTCCACCATGTTCGTACTCCACCCCTGGCGGCAGGCTGTAGTGGTGTTCGGGATCCGGCGTCACCAGACTGCCGCCGGCTGCCTCCTTCTCCTTCCAGCCGAAACGGTAGTGCTCACCGACCTTGCCCTTGGCCAGACTCCTGGGCAAGACCCGGATGGCCGCCTCGTCGAGGATGCAGGCCCGTTCACACAGGCCACAGCCGGTGCAGGCATCGGAGTGCACCACCGGGATGAACAGGGCATGTCTGCCAGAGCGGGGATTGTGCTGACGGTCCAGGGTGATCGCCTCACCACGGATGGGACAGACGTTGAAACAGACCTCGCAGCGCAGCCCCTGGAAAGCGAGACAGGACTCCTGATCCACCAGCACCGCCAGCCCCATGCGGGCGTCACGGATATCGGTGAGGTCGTGATCCAGGGCCCCGGTGGGGCAAGCGGGGACGCACGGGATGTCCTCGCACATCTCGCAGGGATCGGTACGGGCGATGAAATAGGGGGTGCCGGTGGCCACCTCCTCCCCCAGCGTGGCCAGCCTCAGGATGTCGTAGGGACAATCACGGACACAGAGACCACAACGGATGCAGCGGGCCTGGAACTCGTCCTCCGGCAGCGCGCCAGGCGGGCGGATGGCCGTCGCCGGAAGTGAACG
>JALSRO010000025.1 GCA_026984715.1 Chromatiales bacterium
GTCCAGCGCACTGGAACGCAGGTCCGGTGCCTGCCTGAAGCCCCTGACCCTATGATATTCAATGACAGGCTGTGGCGTGCCGGCCCGCAGGCTGCGTTACCCCATCTTGCTGTAGAGTGGCTACAACGGCGATGGGCCGCCTTGCTGCGAACCGGCACGCCAGGGCTGAATACGATATATATTGTTGCCGGGTTGATATCTGTGTTGCTCCTGCTCCCCCTGTCGATGGGAGTGCCGCTGCACGGTGGCTTGGTGTTACCCATTCGATTTGGTGAAAAGCCTCTTCGAATTGGGGGTGTCGCCGCTTCCGCCGTTACTTCGTGGCAGGGATTCTATTGGCGGCAGGGCATTACCCTGCGTATAATCGAGTGTTTAACCGATCAACTAATAGCGACGGAGTAACCATGTCAGTCGAACGTACTATTTCCATCATCAAGCCTGATGCGGTGGCAAAAAATGTCATCGGCGAGATCTATTCCCGTTTCGAGAGGGCGGGTCTGAGGATTGTCGCCGCCAGAATGGTGCACCTGACGAAAGAGCAGGCGGAGGATTTCTATGCCGTTCACAAAGAGCGTCCGTTCTTCACCGACCTGGTCAGCTTCATGACCTCGGGGCCTGTGATGGTTCAGGTTCTCGAAGGGGAGAATGCTATCGCCCGCAACCGGGAGGTGATGGGGGCGACCAATCCTGCTGATGCAGCACCGGGCACCATCCGCGCAGACTTTGCCGAATCCATCGACGAGAATGCGGTACATGGATCGGATGCACCCGAAACCGCTGCCCGGGAGATCGCTTTCTTCTTCGAGCCGGAAGAGATCTGTCCCCGTACGCGGTAGGAGATTGTAGTGGCTGGTATGCGGGAGAAGGTGAATCTGCTGGGCATGACCCGGCAGAAGCTTGAGGAGTTTTTCCTCTCCATGGGAGAGAAGCCGTTTCGTGCCAGTCAGGTGGTGAAGTGGATTCACCAGTTCGGAGTGAGTGACTTCGACTCCATGACCAATATCAGCATGGCACTGCGTGCCCGGCTTCGGGAGCTGGCGGTTATCGAGGCTCCTACTATTGTGCGCCAGCAGCGCTCTGCTGACGGGACACGGAAATGGTTGCTGGAACTGGCAGGTGGCGGCCGCGTGGAGATGGTGCTTATTCCGGAAAAGGGGCGGGCCACACTGTGCGTCTCCAGTCAGGTTGGGTGTGCGCTCGATTGCAGCTTTTGCTCCACCGCCCGGCAGGGATTCAACCGCAACCTGGATGGTGCCGAGATCATCGGTCAGCTCTGGCTGGCAAACCAGGCGTTGGGGAGGGACCCTCGCGGCGATCGAATCATCTCCAATGTGGTACTGATGGGGATGGGGGAACCGCTGCTCAACTTTGATCCTGTGGTCGATGCCATGGAGCTGATGATGGACGATCTTGCCTATGGACTCTCCAAGAGGCGCGTTACAATCAGTACCGCCGGTGTGGTTCCCGCCCTGAAGCGGCTTAGGGGGCGCAGCGAGGCGAGTTTGGCAGTGTCGCTGCACGCCCCCGACGATGCTTTGCGCAACCGGCTGATTCCCCTCAACCGCAAATATCCGCTCGCCATGTTGCTGGACGCCTGCCGCGAGTATGTCGCCGGCGACGGCAAGCGCGTGGTCACCTTCGAGTATGTGATGCTGAAAGGGGTCAACGACAGCGAGGAGCAGGCGGAGGCGCTGGCGCGGCTGCTGCGTGGCGTGCCTTCCAAGGTGAACCTGATCCCGTTCAACCCGTTTCCCGGAAGCCGCTACCGCAGCTCTTCACCGGAGACCATAGGCCGCTTTTCGGAAATTCTCCAGGAGCGTGGCATCGTCACCATCGTGCGGCGCACCCGCGGGGGGGATATCGATGCTGCCTGCGGACAGTTGGTGGGGAGAGTTCAGGACCGCACCCGGCGAACTTCTGCACAGATCAGGGAGGCCTGTTGATGCATACCGGATTGGGTATTGGATTGATTGTGCTGCTACTGGTGGGGAGTGTCGGATGCAGCAGCACACCGGACGATGGTATCCGCTCCGAGGCGGATGTGCCGATCGATACAGCGGCAGAGGCAAACGCCAATCTGGGGCTAGGCTATCTGCGCCGGGGCAACTACGCCGAAGCACTGGTGAAGTTGAAGCGGGCGCTGCGGCAGAACCCGAAGCTGGCACGCGCACACCACTACATCGCCGAGCTCTACAACCGTCTGAACGAGGTGCAACTGGCCGATCAGCACTATCTGGAAGCGTTGAAACTGGACCCGCATGATGCCGCCGCGCAGAACAATTATGGCGCGTTTCTCTGTGCGCAGCGGCGCTACCGTGAGGCCGAACCACACTTCATGGAAGCGGTACGCAATCCTTTGTACAACGGGCGTGCCGGGAGCTTCGAGAATGCGGGTCTGTGCGCACTCCATGCGGGGGAGAGAGAGAAGGCGGAGAAGTATTTCCATGCCGCCCTTGAATTGAATCCACGCCTGCCCATATCTCTTTACCGCCTCGCACAGATCAACTACCAGAAACAGCGTTACCTGCCGGCGCGAGCATACCTGCAGCGCTACGAAGCGGTGGCGGCACCCGTGGCAGAGACAGCGTGGCTCGGTTTTCGTATAGAGAAACAGAGTGGTAACGAAGCGGCAGCGGCGGAGTATGCCCGGCAGCTGAACGAATCATGGCCGGAGTATGCTCCATGGCGCCAATACCAGAGTGACGGAAAGCTCTGAGGGGAGAGGAGGAGAGACAGCTTGTCTGCAAAAATCCGGGCGATTCGCGGGATGAACGATATTCTCCCCGAACAGACTCCCTACTGGCACCATCTCGAGCAGGTTTGGCGTGAAGTTCTTCCCGCATACGGATACCGGGAGATACGGCTGCCCCTCCTGGAGAAGACCGAGCTGTTCAAGCGCTCCATCGGCGAGGTTACCGATATTGTCGAGAAGGAGATGTACACCTTCACTGATCGCAACGGAGACAGCGTCACGTTGCGTCCCGAGGGGACTGCAGGGTGTGTGCGCGCCGCTATCGAACATGGCCTGATCCACAACCAGACGCAGCGCCTCTGGTACCAAGGGGCAATGTTCCGCCACGAGCGGCCGCAGAAGGGGCGCTATCGGCAGTTTCATCAGCTCGGTGTGGAGGCCTTGGGAATGGAGGGGCCGGATATCGATGCAGAGCTGGTACTCATGAGCGCCCGCCTGCTGGAACGTGTCGGTCTGGCGGAGTACAGTGTGCTGCAGATAAACTCCCTGGGCAGTGCGGCGTCCCGCTCCAGCTATCGGAAGCTGTTGGTGGAGTATTTCTCCGATCATCTCGATCAACTCGATGAGGACAGCAAACGCCGTTTGCACACCAATCCGTTGCGTATCCTCGACAGCAAGAATCCGCAGATACAGCCGTTGCTGGAACAGGCCCCCCGCATGTCTGAGCATCTGGACCCGGAATCGCAACGCCACTTCCAAGGGCTTCTCTCATACCTGGATGATGCAGGCGTGAACTATCAGGTGAACCCGCGCCTGGTGCGTGGTCTGGACTACTATAGCAGGACAGTATTCGAGTGGGTGACCGACCGGCTGGGAGCGCAGGGCACTTTGTGTGCCGGCGGCCGTTTCGATTCGCTGGTGAGTCAGCTGGGGGGCAGGCCGACTCCGGCGGCGGGATTTGCCATCGGAATGGAGCGGCTGGTTGCACTGCTGATGGAACGGGATTCAGAACCGGCCAATGGCGCCCGTCCGCATATCTATATGGTGGTCGCCGGTGTGGAACGGGTGGAGCGGCGTGGAATGCAGATTGCCGAACGGCTGAGAGCCGGAGTCCCCGGATTGCGACTGCTGCTCAATTGTGGGGGTGGCAGCTTCAAGAGCCAGATGAGGCGTGCCGACCGGAGCGGAGCGGAACTGGCGCTGATCCTGGGTGAGGATGAGTTGGCGCAGGGGAGTATCATCGTCAAACCGCTGCGCAGTGCGGCTCAACAGCTGGCGGTGGCGCAGGAAGATATCGGCGACTATTTGGCACGGCATGAGATTTTTAGCGGAGGTGAAAGTGGATCACACTGAAGAAGAGCAGCTCGAGCGGCTCAGGGAGTGGTGGAGCAGGAATGGTAAATTCGTTATCGCCGGCGTGGTGGTTGGGCTTGCTGCAGTGATCGGAACGCGGATGTGGACAGAAGCCCGCAACAGCAAGGCAGAGGCGGCGTCGCAGCAGTATGAGCGGTTATTGGGGGCGCTGGGAAAGAGGGATTCCGGGCAGGCGGAACAACTTGCCGATGGGTTGCTGGAAGCGTATGGCTCGACACCCTATGCAACACTGGCCAGGCTGGCGCTGGCCAGGCTCAAGGTGGAACAGGGTGACCTGGGTGCGGCCGCGGCGCTATTGCGTCAGGTGGTGGATGGTGACGGCGAGGCAGAGATCCGCCAGATTGCGCGCCTGCGCCTGGCGCGGGTACTGCTGGCGGATGGAAAAGGAGACGCTGCTCTGGCACTGCTGAAGGATGCCGACTCCAGTGTGACGCGGGCCGACTCCGAAAGTGTCAAGGGGGACATCTACCTGGCGCTGGGCAAGCGCGCCGAGGCCCGCGCAGCGTACGAACGCGCCAAGGCATTGGGCGGTGGCAATCCGCGCCTGCTGCAGATGAAGCTGGATGACCTTGCCGTGGCCGATGGGGAAGGTGAGGGAGCCTTGCCCTGAAGTAGCATGTGACAGGAGTCAATGATGAGCAGCATCTTCTCTCCGAATCAGGTATTTCTCACACAAGGTGAGATGCCTGCGCCGTTCCTGCGTTTTCTTCTTCTGTTGGCAGGGTGGGCGGTTGTGCTGCTGTCGGGGTGCAGCTCCACGGCGGTGGAGCCTCCCGCTCCTCTGAAGGAGTTCAAGCCGGAGCTCGCGGTCACTACTGTCTGGAGCGCCCAGGTAGGGAAGGGGACGGGAAAGAAGGACCTCCGGTTGAAGCCCAGGCTGGCAGGAGAGGTGCTCTATGCCAACGATCATCGGGGGATCGTTGTGGCGCTCGATGCCGGTTCCGGAGAGCTGCGCTGGCAGGTGGAACTGGACGAGCTGCTGACCAGCGGCCCCGGATATGGGGATGGCCGCATTGTTCTGGGGAGCGCCGACGGGCTGGTCATCGCTCTCTCGGCGGAAGATGGCAAACTCCTGTGGCGTGCCCAGCTCTCCAGCGAGATCCTTGCTCCCCCGGCCGTCGGGGATGGTGTGGTCGTGGCACATACGGGTGATGGCAAGTTGTTCGCCCTCAGTGCCGCTGACGGCAGACAGCTATGGGTCTATGACCGCAATGTCCCGACTCTCACCCTTCACGGTACCAGCTCCCCGGTAGTGCTGGCGGATGTGGTTCTGGATGGCTTTGCCAGTGGCAAGATTGCGCTGCTGCAGCTGCGCGATGGCCGGGTGCTGTGGGAACGGAGTATCGCCATTCCCAGGGGGCGTTCGGAGCTGGAGCGGATGGTGGACATCGACGCGTCACCACTGGTTCGCGGCAGCGTTGTTTACGTAGTCAGCTACCAGGGGCGGGTCGCTGCACTCGATCTGCAGACAGGGCGGATTCTGTGGAGCCGACCCATGTCCGCGTCGCAGG
>JALSRO010000026.1 GCA_026984715.1 Chromatiales bacterium
GAGACCTGGCTGCAGCCGCCATGAGTGGATGGGAGAAACCGTGGTCTGCAAGGTTGATAATCGCTGCAATATCGTGTAGAAGTTAATAATCCGGGTATATATCGACCCGGCAACAACATATGTTGCTTTCAAGGCTTCAGGCAGACGCGGGGCCAAGGCACACGACCGAACGATTACGATACGGATCCTATGATTACCGGGAGACGACTCCGGGATGACTGGGATGGTGCTGGCGGGTTGCTCCTTGCTTTACGGATAGGGGCGTCGCGACGAGCTGGTTTGCACCGTAGATAAAGGGGTTTGAATGATGAAACGCAGGGCTATTCCAACAATGGTCGCTCTTGCGCTGGCATTCCAGGCGCATGCTGGGGTGAAACTGAAATACGATATCGAAGGCTTTGTTGCTTCCTGCATGGCGTCGGGTGATCTCTCCAGAGCGGTTTGTGAGTGCACTGCAAAAAAGGCCAGCCAGGAGCTCTCCCCCACCGGTTTCGACTTCCTGGTGGCTACGCTGAGGAAGGAGAAAGAGAAGAGTCTCGAGCTGCGCCGCAAGCTTGGGCAGGATGAGTTGCTCAATGCGGGGATGTTCATGTCGCGCGGCCCTGCCCTGTGCGCGAGAGAGCTGGATCAGAAACAGAAGGGCCATAAGAAATAGCGTCTCTACACTACCCTTCCATCATGGTGGGGAGCTTTCTTCAATACAGTTTGGTGGTGTCGGCGGGGTGTCGGAGAAACGGGCGGCGATCTCGTTGAACTCTTCCCGTAGCAGGATGAAGCTCTCTACGATATCCGGATCGAACTGCTTCCCCTTTTGTGCAGCAATCATTTCGACGGCTCTTTCGTGTGGAATGGCGGGTTTGTAGATTCGCCTGTTGATCAATGCGTCGTAGACATCTGCAATGGCCATCAGCCGCCCGCTGACGGGAATGGCATCCTCCCTGAGCCCTTGTGGATACCCGCTGCCATCCCACTTTTCATGGTGGGTGTATGCGATCTCCCTGGCCATATCGAGAAACGGGGTTGCCGGGAGATCTCCTTCCCTTCCCTGAAGGGCATTGTGCCCCAGGATTGTATGATTCTTCATGACTTCGAACTCCTCTGCGTCCAGTCTCCCGGGTTTGAGCAGGATATGATCAGGGATCCCCACTTTACCGATGTCGTGCAGCGGGGCGGATTTGAACAGCGTCTCGATATTCTCTTCGGTCAGAAATTCCCGGAAGCGGGGGTGCTCTGCAAGCTGCTGCGCCAGGCAGCGGACATAGTGCTGGGTACGCCGGATGTGGTTGCCGGTCTCGCGATCCCGGGTGCCGGCCAGTGTGGCCATTCCATGAATGGCGAGGTCGCGGGTGAGGGTGATCTCGAGGGTGCGTTGCGCCACCTTCTGCTCCAGCAGCCGGTTCTGATCTTCCAGTGCGTCGCGGGCCATCTTCAGATTCAGCTGGGTTCGTACCCGTGCCTTGATGATTGCAGGGCTGAAAGGTTTGGTAACGTAGTCTTCGGCCCCCAGCTCCAGCCCGTGCTGCTCATCTTCCACGGTGGTCTTGGTGGTGATGAAGATGATCGGTATATTGCGGGTCTGTTCCTCCCTCTTGATGCGGCGGCATGTTTCATAGCCATCGATTCCCGGCATCATGATATCCAGGAGGATCAGTTGTGGCAGCGGCGGGTGGCGGAGTCTCTCCAGCGCCTGTTCACCACTCTTGGCGATCAGGATGCGATAGTCCTGCTTCAGTATCTCGATCAGGGTGTTCAGATTGAAACGTTCGTCATCTACGATCAGAACCGTTTTTCCCTCTTTTTTCATGCTACTGTTTCCTTGCTCAATCTGGCAGTAGCCCGGAGATGGTCGCTACAGTTTCGAGGGCATCGTCGAACTCGAATTCATGGACCTGCGTGGCCAGCTCCTCGCTGATCTCTCCCAGACCGGCAGCGCGGAGCCGAACGGTGAGGGAATCAATCAGCGCGATGGTGTCGGAGTCGCCGCTGCGAAGCAGCTCGCGGAGTTGCTGCAGTTGACGCCGCGTTTCTTTCATATCGCCTAGCTGTGTGTCGGGTACCGCCGGGTCCCGCTCTGGCTGCATCTCCCTGAAGCTCCGGAGCTGTTCCATCAGTGGAATAAGCAGCTCTTGCAGGTGCTGGATGTCTTCTTCCAGTCGTGTCTCGGGCAGATCTGCCATGATGCTATTCTCTACCGCCTGAGCCGCCTGTTGTATCCGATTTGCCCCAAGGTTTCCGGCGACACCGGCAAGGGTGTGGGTGAGGTGGCGAATGCTCTCTCTGTCGCCCCGGTGCAGGGAGTCGAGCATTTCGGCAGCGGTGTGCTGGTGATCGGCATGGAATTCGAGCAGGAGTTTGCGCAGCAGACGTTTGTTGTTTCCCACGCGGGGAAGTGCCTGCTCCAGGTCGATGCCGGTGAGCTCCGGAAACGTAACGCCGTTTCCTTTCACCGCAGTTGCGGTGACGTCCGGGGTAGTGGTTGCAGGTTTGAGCCATCGAGTCAGCATGGCATGGAGCTGGTCTGGCTCGATCGGTTTTGGCAGATGGTCGTTCATCCCGGCCTGCAGGGATTTTTCCCGATCTCCGGACATGGCGTGGGCAGTCATGGCAATGATGGGAAGGGAAGTACCTCCCTCCGCGGAGCGGATCTGCCGGGTGGCTTCGAAGCCGTCCATCTCGGGGAGCTGGATGTCCATGAATACCAGGTCGTATTGCCGGTTTTGTACCGCGCTTACCGCTCTCTCTCCATCGGTGGCGATATCCACCTCCAGGCCGTAACTCTCCAGCATGGCCACGGCCACCTGCTGGTTGATCTCGTTGTCTTCTACAAGCAGTATCCTGCCCTGCAATCGCTGTCCATTCTGTGGTGCCGAAGGTTTGTTGCAGCTGCTCCCTTTGCTCTCTCTCCCAATGATCTGGGCAATGGTTTCGAACAGTACCGAGGGGCTGACCGGTTTGATCAGAAATGCGTCGAGGTTCTCCTGCCGGGCACGGTGCATGATCTCCTCCCTGCCGTAGGCCGTTATCATTATGATGGTGGGCATCTTTTTCAGATGCGGGTTGGTTCTGATCCGGTGGGTGGTTTCGATGCCATCCATTTCCGGCATTTTCCAGTCGATGAGTATCAGGTCGAAGGGGGTGCTGTCCGTGCTCTTCTCCAGCTCGTGCAGCGCGTCGGTTCCGGAACCTACCGTGCATACTTCGAATCCAAACGACTCCAGCATGTCGCGGAAGACCTGACGCACCGTGGCGTTGTCATCCACGATCATGGCGCGCAGGCCATCGAAGTTGACCCCGGTATAGCGGCTGCGCCGCCTGCTCTCTTCCTGGCGGCCAAACGGGGTTGTGAAAAAGAAGGTGCTCCCTTTTCCGGGTGTGCTTCGGGCGCCTATCTCCCCTCCCATCAGCTCCACCAGCAGTTTGCTGATCGCCAGACCCAGCCCTGTGCCGCCATATTTTCGCGTGGTGCTGCTGTCGGCCTGGGAGAATGAGTCAAACAGATGTGGGATCTTCTCCGCTTCGATTCCGATACCGGTGTCGCTCACCCGAAACTCCAGTTTGCAGTGGTGTTCATTCTCCTCCTGCAGACGGATGCCGATGACCACCTCCCCGGCATCGGTAAACTTGATGGCGTTCTGGGTAAGGTTGAGCAGCACCTGCCCGACGCGCAGGGGATCACCAACGAGTGTGCGGGGTACGTTGCGTTCTATCGAGAACAGAATTTCGATCCCTTTCTCTCCAGCCTTGATGCTGACAAGATCAGAGAGGTTCTGGAGGATGTCGTCGAGATAGAAGGGTATCTGTTCGATTTCGAGCCTGCCGGCCTCGATCTTGGAGAGGTCGAGTACATCGTTGATGATTCCGAGCAGGGTGTGGGCCGATGTGTTGATTTTGTTCAGGTAGTCCCGTTGCTGGGCAGTGAGTTCCGACTGCAGGGCCAGATGGCACATCCCCACGATGGCGTTCATCGGGGTGCGGATCTCGTGGCTCATGTTGGCAAGAAAACTGCTTTTGGCCTCGCTGGCCGCCTCAGCCATCTCCTTGGTCTTGTGCAGCTCAATCTGCATCTGTTTGCGTTCAGTGATATCCTCCTGCGAGCCCACCACCCGAAGCGGGTGGCCGTCGGCATCCCTTTTTGCAACTTTCCCCCTGGAGAGCATGTAGCGATATTGGCCGTCCTTGGTGCGCAGGCGGAACTCGTGCTGATAGGTATCCCGGCCATCACGCAGCGCCTGTTCCACCAACTGGATGGCCTCTTCCCTGTCTTCGGGGTGAAGCAGTTCCTTCCAGGTGGATTCATTGGCGGGGAGTTCGTCGGGCCGATAGCCCAGCATGGTCATGTAGGCAGGGGTGTAATACACGTTACCACTGGGGATGTCCCAGTCCCACAACCCTTCCGACGCCGCTTCGGTGGCCAGCTGATAGCGCTCTTCGCTGATGCGCAACTCCTGCTCCACCTTTTTTCGTTCGGCTATCTGTTTTTCGAGAGAGCGGTTCCAGAGTATGGCAATCAGCAGCAGGACGGCGGAGATTCCCGCAATGACGAGCGCCGTCTTCCAGATCCTGCTGTTGTCGACGGCGTATTCGAAGCGGACGGAGAACCAGTGGTTTTTGATCGCCTGTTTCTGCTCCTGGGTGAGAGAGTTGATTCCCCTGTTCAGGATCTCCACCAGTTCCGGCCAGTCCTTGCGTACCGCGAAGGATATGTTGTAGGTGAACAGGGTAGGGGAGGCGACCTTGATGTGAGTCAGGCCCCGCTTGTTGATTTCGTAGGCGGCCACCGCCAGATTTCCGATATAGGCATCCGCTTTACCGTTGGCGAGGACCTTGAGCCCTTCGCTGGTGGTATCCACCTTTGTCATGAGCAGTTCAGGATAGGTCAGATGGAGGAACTCTTCTACCGGATCACCCCGCTTTATCAGGATTCGCTTACCCACCAGCTCGGCCAGATCGGTGATGAGTGGCTGTCCCGTTCTGCTGAAAACCACTGCTGGAAAGCTCAGGTAGGGTATTGTGAAATTCAGGTGCCTCTCCAGATCGGGAGTCTTGACCGCCGCAGGCAGGAGATCGATCCGTTTCGCTTTTGCCTCCTCGATGGCCTGCTTTCGGCTGATGCCCAGGCGGGGGATCATGGTTATCCCCAGTTGCCCGGCAAACAGCTTTACGTAGTCGGAGCTGATGCCACGGTAGGTTCCATCCCTGCCGGTGAACTCCACGGGAGCCCAGGCGGGATCGATGCCGAGCCGGATGGAGGGGTGCTCTCTCAGCCAGTCGCGCTGCTCGGAGGTAAGGATGAAACTGTGACTGGATATGGCCTGGTCCAGCTCCACCGGAATCCATTTCCTGCTGATCCGGTTGCGCTCTTCAGGGGTGATGGAATCCAGCCCTTTCTGCAGAATGGTGACCAGTTGTGGCCAATCCTTGCGCACTCCAAACCGGACGGCGGTATTCTGGAACGCAGTAGTGAAGGCGGCCACTTTGAGATTCGTCAGCTGCTGTTTTTCCATCAGCGAGGTGACCACCGCCAGATTTCCGATATAGGCATCGGCCTTCTCTTCTGCAACCGCTTCCAG
>JALSRO010000027.1 GCA_026984715.1 Chromatiales bacterium
ACCACACCCAATGACAAAATGGAGCGTCAGATCCTGCTCAACGCTGCCGACGAGATGCTCTACCAGGCCAAGGAGAGGGGACGCAACCAGGTGCTGGGAAGGGAGCTCTGACGGGCTGCCAAAAAACCGCTGCTAACCCCCGGCCGGGCCGGTCCGCAGCCTCCTCTCTGCCGGCGTTTCCGCCGAACCTGCCAACGTAGTGCCATCCTGCGGCAGATCGCTTTCATGCAGCACATACCAGCGATCCAGGTTCTTGCTGAAATAGAGCCGTTTGCGGTGACTCTCAACACTGTCTCCCGAGCGGTACTCCAGTAGAAAATCTGCCACCGCGATCTCACGACCGCTGTCGGCCCGGTGCGGATATGAGAGCAACGAGATGTCGCTCAGGGTAACCCGTACCCCGTTACCGCCGGCCAGAACCTGCCGCTGATGAGCAGACCAGCTGCGGAAATCATAGCCATCGGCCCAGAAATCGGGCGCATAATTGGCGAGATAGCGCACTGCGTCCCCGCTCTCCCAGTCATGCTGCCATCGCCGAAGCGCCCGCATGATCTCTTTGCGGCGCCCGCTCCAGACCCCGGGCTCCAGCCACTCCAGCCGCTCGGCGATGACGACCGGTGTCACCTTCGGCTCGATCAGCGGGATGATCTGCTCCAGATCGGTATTGGACAACACCACGCACCCCTCACTGTCCAGCGGGGGACGGCTGTAGAAACGGTGTGTAATACCGTGCAGCCAGATCCCGCCACCGGTCTTGCGCAGGTAGCGATCCAGTTCGTTGGGGTAGTTGATGGGGAAGGCTGCGACTCCATACTTTTCCGGAAGGCGACTGTCCGGTGTGTAGCGGGTAACGAAATAGACCCCCTCCGGCGTGCGCAGATCCCCCCGTACCCTCTTGTCCCCCCGGGCTCTGCCGGTGCTTACGTAAAAATCGTAGAGCAGCTCCGGTGGAGAGCCCGCGCCGGTATTCCCAAACAGATAGAGACGGTTGACCCGTTTGTCCACCAGGATGGCCGCTCCCACCGACTCCCCCAGGCGCAACAGCTCACCGGGCAGCTCGTGACCGTTACGGGATTGCAGATAGGCCTGCAGACGCGCGCGGGCCTCATCGCGCAGATCCTCCACCAGGATATAACGCGAGTCCGGCATGGCATGCAGCAGTGGAGTGTGTCCGATACCGGTCACCGGCTCTACCCTACTCAGCAGCATGTCACCACGTATCATCTGCGCCAGTTGAAACCCCGGAGCCCTGCGCGCCAATTCATCGAGTGCTGCCAGCGCCTTCTCGTATTGGCGCGATTCATAATAGACCAACCCCTTGAGCAACATCGCCTCATAATCCTGCGGGTAGTGCGCTATACGCCTGTCGAGGCGCGCCAGCGCCTCACCGGCCAGGTCGGATTCCGGGCGAATCTGCTGAACGGACCCCACCGACGGCTCGACCGGAGCTACGGAAGCCGGCACGGGAGCTGCAAGGGGGGAGGAGAACCTGTCCACCGCCATACAACCAGCCAACGCCAGCGACAGCGTCACCAGCATCGCGGCGCGGCCGAGATTCACCGGCGGATGCTCCTCTCATGCGGGGATGCAACCAGCTCCGGCAGCTGCTGAAGCTCCAGCGGCTTCATCTCCCCCTTCAACAGACGAGCTTCCGTGTATGATTTGCGGGCCATCTCCCGGTAGACTGCACCGATATTGCGGTAGAGAGTGGCGTATGCCGGATTGGTCTGCAGCCCCTGCTCCAGCACCAGACGGGCCTGAGCGAGATCGCCCCTCCGGACGTAGAGCGCCGCCAGATTGTTGTATGCTTCGGGAAGCTCCGGATGCTCCTTGATCAGCGCCTCGTATCCGGCAATGGCATTATCCGTCTCACCCCGGACGGTATGGATACGGGCCTGGAGAAAACGGGCAGCGACATCGTCAGGAGTGTTTCTCAACAGCTCCGATATCCGCTCCTGGGCGGCATCCGGATCACCTGCTCTCAGCAAGGTCTCTGCCTGCAGCAGCTCATCCCCTGTCGCCGCAATGGCGGATATCACCCAGAACTGCGACAGAATGAAGATAAATATTATCTTTTTGATCATGATATTGAAGAGAGTTGTTCATTAAGTTTCTTGAGTCGTTCCGGCGTACCTACATCGACCCAGAGGCCGCCATGATATTCACCGGCAACCTGATTCTCCTTCATCGCCCGGCGCAGCAGTGGCGCCAGTGGAAAAGAGCCGGCTGCACAGCCGGCAAACAGCGCGGGGCGATAAACACCGATGCCGCTGAATGTCAGCCGCCTCTCCCCTTCCAGGCAGACGCGACCCTCTCGCAGGACGAAATCCCCCTCCGGGTGGTGCGGAGGGTTGTCCACCAGAACCAGATGCGCCAGACCATCAGGCTCGACAGGAAGCCGCTGAAACGGATAATTACACCACACATCGCCATTGACCACCAGGAAGGGTTGTTCACCCAGCAGGGGCAGGGCGTTGAGGATTCCCCCTCCCGTCTCCAGGCCGTTCTGTTCGGGGGAGTAGCGAATGGTGACACCCCAGCGACTGCCATCTCCAAGAGCCTGTTCGATCCGCTTCCCCAGCCAGGCGTGGTTGATCACCACTTCATTGATACCAGCTGCGGCAAGGGCAATCAGATGGTGCTCGATCAGCGGACGGCCGCCCACAGGTAACAGTGGCTTGGGGGTAACATCGGTCAGAGGACGCATCCGCTCACCCCTCCCCGCTGCCAGGATCATGGCCCTCATCTGCTTGCCGGTAACTCCGAGAGAACGGATTGCAGCCCCCGCAACTCCGGATAGTGCGGGAGGACCGCTTCGATATGGCCCAAGGTTCGGGGAATGTCTTTCAGGTAGCCGGGCTTACCGTCACGTATGTCGAGGCGGGAGAAGATCCCGACGGCCTTGAGGTGACGCTGCACCCCCATCAAGTCGAACCAGCGCAGTAGCTGCCCCATGTCCGCCTGCTGCAGCAGGCCAACCTGGCTCGCCATGTTGTAGTACCATTCCACCCACTGCTCCACCTCCTGGCGAGGCCAGGCCACGTAGCAGTCGCGCAGCAACGAGACCAGATCGTAGCTGACCGGGCCAACGACCGCATCCTGAAAATCCAGTATGCCGGGATTCGGCTCGGCAATCATCAGATTACGGGAGTGGTAGTCACGGTGGACCAGTACCCGGGGCTGCTCCAGCGCGGCCTCGACGAGATACGAAAAACTGGATACCAGCATCTCCGCCTGATCGGCACTCAGTGAGATCCCAAGATGCCGTTCGAGGTACCACTCCCGAAACAGCGCCATCTCCTCCAGCAGCAGTTTTCGTTCATAGGTGGCAACCTGCCGCAGCATCTCCCGTGGGCAGGACTGCATCTTCACCAACGACCGCAAGGCATCCCCATAGAGCCGTGGCGCGCTGGCCTCGTTCAACTCATCCAGATACTGTCGAGAACCGAGATCGGTCAACAACAGAAAGCCGCGCTGCAGATCCTGCTCGAGCACTCCGGGGACGTGCAACCCGATCTCCTCCAGCAGCGTGCCGATCTGGATGAAAGGGCGGATATCCTCCTTTCCCGGCGGCGCATCCATAACGATATAGCTGGTCGCACCGCACCAAACCCGAAAGTAACACCGAAAGCTGGCGTCACTGGAGGCAGGCGCCATCTTGGTCATCGGAAGCGAGAGATCCTCGCGCAACCACTGTTCGAGTTCGCGAAGGCGGGAGTCAGGCTCGGCAGGATTCATCACGCTTCTTCTCTATTGACCTGGCAAAATATATATCGTACTCAGCCTTGACGTGCCGCTTCGCAGCAAGGCAGCCCACGCCGCACTCTACAGCAACGCAGCCTGCGGGCCGGCACGCCTCCTCGGCCTGTTTCGGCGCCCGCCCAGAACCCTGGGCACAATATATATTGCTGCCGGGGCAATAACCACCTTATCCTTCGATCTGCTTCTCCGGAAAGAGAATGTCTGAAATCGGGCACACTCGGCCGGGCGCTGTCCATTCTCTCTATTCTATCCGCCGCAAGGGATTGAAGTGAAATTGTTTCTGTGCGACTTTATCGCACCAGATGAGAAACGATTCCACTCCTTCCGGCACCCCATTCTCCCTCCCGTTCGTAGTGGCGCTGTGCATGCTGCTGATCTGGGGCTCACTCTACACGCAACCGCTTCGTGCCGCGCCACCCAACCGCTGGCTACTCTGTGGACCAACTCCGGCAGTGGTGACTGCCCAACCTTTCGATCCTGCTGCGCCATTGGAGTTCAGCGCCGACAGCGCCTCATTCGACAGAGAGGGAATCAGTTCACTCAGCGGCGATGTCCTGATTCGGCAGGGAAACCGGGCACTCGAAGCAGCCACGGCCATCTACGATCATCGGCACCATACGGTCCAGGCATCCGGTACGATCCATTACCGGGACCATACCCTCGAGGTGACGGGAGAGGAGGCAACGCTCGATCTCCGTACCAATACCGGCAGCTTCAGGCAGGCCCGCTACCATCTACCGTTGCAACACGCTTCCGGGACAGCACTCAGCCTCTCTCGCATCGATCAGGAGATTACGCGGCTGCGGCAGGTGAGCTATACCACCTGCAACCCCAACCATATCGACTGGCAGCTGCGGGCCAGCGAGATTCGTCTCGACAGGAGAACCAGAATGGGAAGTGCGAGGAATGTTTCGGTGAGGTTCAAGAACGTTCCTTTCTTCTACTTCCCCTACCTGGCATTCCCCATAGCCGATGAGCGCATCTCGGGTTTTCTGATGCCGGATATCAGCGTCAATCTGTCTCAGAACACCACGGACATCGCGATCCCATACTACTGGAATATCGCCCCAAACTACGACGCCACCATCATACCAAGATTCATCAGCCGGCGCGGAGCGCTGCTGGGAGGGGAGTTTCGCTATCTGACCCCATCCAGCAACGGCATAGTGCATGGGGAATATCTTCTCAATGATCGCGCATACGGCGACACGCGGGCGCTACTACGCTTCCGTCACCACAGCCGCTTCTCCCCCCACTGGTCCGCCACCATACGCTACAACTATGTGAGCGACCGGAACTATTTCGTCGATATGGGGGACAGTTTCAACCCCAACACCACCACCCATCAGGAGCGACGCATGTCGCTCCTCTACCGGAACAGTAACTGGCTATTCTCCGGGACCCTGCTGAGCTACCAGATGCTGCTGGGAACCACTCCCCCCTACCAGAAGTTCCCCGAGCTGAAGTTGAGCTATCTCGGCAGGCAGGGAGACAACCGGATCAACTACCATTTTGCAGCCGAATACACCTATTTCGATGACAACAGCCGGGAACCGACGGGATCGCGCTTCAACTTCAGCCCCGGGATCAGCTATCCGATGCGCACCCAGGCAACTTTTCTGGTCCCGCGCATCACGCTGCACCACACCTTGTACCAGCTGGACAAAACCTCTCCCGGGATAGCCCCGACACCCAGCCGGACGCTGCCCGCAATCAGTCTCGACAGCGGCGTCTTCCTCGAGCGGACGACCCGATGGGGTGGGACCTCCCTGCTCCAGACATTGGAGCCAAGGCTG
>JALSRO010000028.1 GCA_026984715.1 Chromatiales bacterium
GGCTATGACCGGCCGGTGCAGCCGATCCTTGATGCGGGAGGCGAGAATGCCAATCACCCCCTGATGCCACTCCTCGCTGAACAGGCAGAGTCCGATGGGGAGATCGGCGCTCTCATCCATGTGCAGCTCCTCCACGATGGCCAGCGCGTCGGCCTTCATCTCGCTCTCGATGGCGCGCCGCTCACGGTTCAGCCCATCCAGCCGTCCGGCCAGCTCCCGGGCCTCGGCGATGGAGTCCGCCAGCAGACACTCGATCCCCAGCGACATGTCATCCAGCCGTCCGGCGGCATTCAGCCGGGGCCCCAGCGCGAACCCCAGATCGGCCGCCACCAGATCCACCTGCCGCCTGCCGGCCACCTCGATGAGCGCCTGGATCCCGGCACAACAGCGGCCACTGCGGATCCGCGCCAGGCCTTGCGCCACCAGGATGCGGTTGTTGTAGTCCAGCGGCACCACATCGGCCACCGTTCCCAGCGCCACCAGATCCAACAGCTGCGCCAGGTTGGGCTCGGCAATCCCCCGTTCGGCAAACCAGCCATCCTTCCGCAGCCGTGCCCGCAGCGCCAGCATCAGGTAGAAGATCACCCCCACTCCCGCCAGATTCTTGCTGGGAAAAGCGTCTCCCGGCTGGTTGGGATTGACGATGGCAGCAGCGGCCGGGAGCCGATCGCCGGGCAGATGGTGGTCGGTGATCAGCACCGGAATCCCCAGGGCGTTGGCCGCATCCACCCCGGCCAAGCTGGAGATCCCGTTGTCCACGGTGATAATCAAACCGGGATTGCGTCGAGCCGCCACCGCCACTATCTCCGGGGTGAGGCCGTAGCCGTATTTGAAACGATTCGGCACCAGATAGCCCACCTCGACAGCCCCCATCAAGCGCAGCGCACGAACCGCCAGCGCGGTACTGGTGGCGCCGTCCGCATCGAAGTCGCCAATAATCAGGATGGATACTCCAGATTTCAGTGTGTCCTGAAGGACGGTTACTGCCTGGTCGATTCCCTGCAACGCCTGCACCGGGAGCAGATGACGTAACGAATATGCCAACTCATCCCCTGTAAGGACCTCACGAGCGTGAAAAATTCTTGCCAACACCGGATGCAACTCTTCCGGCAGCGAATGAGGTTCAGAGGGAGGTTGACGTCGGACGATGCGTTTATCGTTGCAAGGCATGAGCCATAGGCTAAACCTTTTGACGGTGTTCGGCATCTGTTTTCTGTTGAATCCGGTAAAACAGGAGATAACAATCAAACTGGCGAGATTTCCCAAACGCAGAGATGGCGCATTTCGGGGGCAAGCCGAGTAGTTACGCCGCCGCTACAACGCAAATGGCCATCCAGCAGCTCATCTGGGGGGGCCGGACGCTCCACTGCGGGTTATTCTCCGGCGAGCCACAAACGGATCCGAAGGCCGATACCGGTGGTGAATCCCACCTCAGTGAAGCGGATCCGGCCGCTCGCATCAACCACGAAACTGGCCGGTACTGCAACCACACCCCAGTTGTTCGCATGGATACCCTTGGGATCATTCAGTACCGGAAAAGTGAGATCGTTCTCCCTGAGATGGGAGATCACTTCAGCATCACTACCGGACTGCATGGCAACGGTAATCACCTGATACTGTTTGGCCAGGGTGTCGATGGACTCCTCTTCCAGCGCACAGATCGCGCACCAGGTTGCCCAGAAATGAACCAGCACCGGCTTGCCACGCAGTTCTGCCAGAGAGAAGGGCTGGCCATCGAGCAGGGTACCGGCCAGTTCAGGTGCCGGGCCGCTGACAATGTCGCGCTGCTGCCACCCACGCAACGCGAAGAAGAGCGAGAGGATAACCAGCAGTTCAATCCCACGCCGGCCCCATTTCCGCCACCCCCCAGAGTTACTCATCGGTTCCCAGCAGGGTCATGATATCCAGGCGGCGTCTCCAGCCACGCCACAAGGATCGGCGTGTCAGCTGAAACAGCCGATTGCTCCCGCTGTATATCTCCAGACGCTCCAGCTCTCCCTTTTTCAGCGCCGCCAGCAGTGGCGAGAACCACTGTTCATCCAGCCGCTGAAGCAGCTCCAGCCAAGTGTATCTCTCTTCAAAACGGGGAATGTAGCGCCCCTCATCGAGTATCACCAGATGCTCCCCTCCGGCGGATTCTTCCAACCAGTGGCGGGCCGATTCGGGAGCCGCCGAGCATGGGGTATCGGTAATCCCGGCCAGCGCCCTGCCGACCACCTCGTTACTCCATACCCGTCCCGGGGAGGGAGTTTCGATAACAGGAAGCGTGCCTCCTCCCCAGAACCAGAGGCTGTTGATGGCCGGTTTCCCGCAGGACTCCCGTTGCAGATTGATGGTGCTGCCATGCAGAAACATCTGCACTTCGGCGAGCAGCGTGTGCCACTCCGCAGCATCCTCCCCCCGGGGCAGATAACGGTCGATGGAGTGCCCCATCACCTCCGGCAGGGGATGGGTTCGCAAACGTGGCGCCTGTGGCAAGGAGAGATACCATCGTGCAGGATCGGGGGCCTCAAAACACCATCCCTTTTCGTTGTAAAACCGGTTCAGTTCCGCGATGAGTCTGTCACTCTCTTCCGGTGTGATTTCAAGTTCATCACTGCCCGCCAGGATAAGGCTGTTGTGACCGGGCACAAGATGTACCGGATCACATCGCATCCGCCAACCGGGGACAATCTCTCTGCGATCGAGTGCATGTGTCACCGCCGCAACGGGAAGCTCTCCATCGGGTTGTGGAATCCTGGCGGCAAACAGCCGAAACAGCTGCGCCTCCATTCCGGAGGTTGGCAGTTCACTGACAGATGCGCGGGAGAGCAGCGTCCGCAGCGCATCCAGCGCGGGAGCTGCTTCATCTGGCGGCGGTTCTACGCTGTTCAGTGGCGTTGCAAGCGCGGGAACCAGCAAGACAAGACGGCGCCGCTGTGCCACGTTATACCCTTTTCCCTGAGCTTGTGCGGAGGGGCTCTGACTCGGCGATAAGCTGCGCCGGACTCACATGGGCTGCCAGACTATCTCGGACACCGTCCAGTCAGCCAACACCTTGTCAGAGGGCAGTGTACTGTCCGGGTTCTGGCCCTTTCCGGTGAAAACATAGATAACGTTGAGCGCTGCAGGAGCCATGCAGAACACCTTTCCAGACATCTTTCCCTGGCCGGCCCTGCAGCTCCCGGCACTGGCCTTGGGATAGATCTTGCTGAAAGCGGTACCAATGACAGGGGTGGCCGCAGGATCGGTTACAACCACAGAGATCACCCGGCTCTTTTTGGCGTCCGGATAGATTCGCAGCGAAACCTTGCCACCCTTTTCAGCCTTGAAAATGGTCTGGCGCCTGGCCTTCGGATCCACAGCCCCCTCAACTATTTCATATCCCGGAAGCGCCGCAGCAATCGCATCCCGGGTAAACGGAGTTGCTGCGTTTATGCCTCCTATACTCTGATTGGTTATCACAATCCGCCCGGGAGATGGAACCGGTTCCGATTCCGCCGCTGCTGCCGCAGTAAACAGGACAGCAGCAGCCAGAAACAGACCACCAAGATGGTGCCATCGAAAAATCTTTCTGCGAACAGTGCTGTTCATCACACAGCCTCCTAGAGATTATCCAGAATCGCTTTCTGTACCGATTCCAGTGTGGCCTCCACGGCCACCATCGGCGCGGTACTCTGCTTGATGGCGGTATCCGGATCTTTCAGGCCGTGGCCGGTGAGGGTGCAGACGATGCGGCTGCCGGCGGGGATCCTGCCACTGCGGATGTCGCGCATCGCTCCGGCCAGCGAGGTTGCCGAGGCGGGTTCGCAGAAGATCCCCTCCTTCTCCGCCAGCAGCTTCTGCGCGGCGAGAATCTCCTCGTCGGAGCAGGCGTCGAACCACCCCTTCGACTCCTCGTTCACCTGCCACGCCTTGTCCCAGCTCTGCGGGTGGCCGATGCGGATGGCGGTGGCCACGGTCTCGGGATTGTCCACCATTTCGCCGCGGATGAACGGCGCCGATCCCGCCGCCTGGTAACCCACCATCACCGGGCGGCTGTTGACGATGCCGTGCTGCTGGTATTCGCTGTAGCCCATCCAGTGCGCGGTGATGTTGCCGGCGTTGCCCACCGGCAGACAGTGAAAATCGGGGGCGCCACCCAGCTCTTCGACAATCTCGAAGGCGGCGGTCTTCTGCCCCTGCAGGCGGAACGGATTGATGGAGTTGACGATGGTCACCGGCGCGCTCTCTCCAACCTCCTTGACCAGCTGCATCCCGGCGTCGAAGTTGCCCTTGATCTGGATCACCGTAGCGCCATGCATCATCGCCTGCGCCAGCTTGCCCAGCGCGATCTTGCCGTCCGGGATCAGCACGAATGCGGTGATCCCGGCGCGGGCGGCATAGGCGGCGGCGGAGGCGGAGGTGTTGCCGGTGGAGGCGCAGATGATCGCCCGGCTACCCTCCTCCACCGCCTTGGTGACCGCCATGGTCATGCCGCGGTCCTTGAAAGAGCCGGTGGGGTTGAGCCCCTCGTACTTGATGTAGATATCCACTTCCTTGCCGAGCGCATCGGGGATGTTGCCCAGCCGGATCAGCGGGGTGTTCCCCTCTCCCAGGCTGATGATGCGGGTATCGTCATGCACCGGCAGGCGGTCGCGGTATTTGTTGATCAGGCCGGTATATCTGTCTCTAAATGGCATTATTAAAGTCCTGAATAATATTGATTAACCTAAAGATTCCATGCGAATGCGGGTCACGCTGCTCAGGGTTGTGTCGAGACACTGGATCTGTTCGATGGCCTGGTTCATGTTTCTCTCCACCACCTTCTGGGTCAGCATGATGATGGTGGCACCCTCCTCTGCGGTTGGCGGCTCCTTCTGCAGCATCGCCTCGATGCTTATCCCCTGGTCACCGAGAATGCGGGTGACCTCTGCCAGCACACCGGGGCGATCCGCCGCCCTCATGCGCAGATAGCAGGCGGTCTCCACCTGCTCCATGGGCAGGATGGGGAGATCCGCCAGGGAGTCCGGCTGGAAGGCCAGGTGAGGAACACGATTCTCCGGATCGGAGGTCAGGGCACGCACCACATCCACCAGATCGGCGACCACCGCGGAGGCGGTGGGATCGGCTCCCGCACCGGCACCGTAATAGAGCGTCGGACCAACAGCATCAGCCTGCACCAGCACCGCGTTCATCACCCCGTCCACATTGGCGATCAGGCGCCGTTCGGGAATAAGGGTGGGATGCACGCGCAGCTCCACCCCGTTTTCGGCATGACGCGCAATGCCCAGATGTTTGATGCGATAACCGAGCTGCTCCGCGTAGCTGACATCGGCGCCGGTAATGGTGCTGATCCCCTCGGTATAGACCTTGTCGAACTGCAACGGAATACCGAAGGCGATGGCCGCCAGGATGGTGAGTTTGTGCGCTGCGTCGATGCCCTCCACATCGAAGGTGGGATCGGCCTCGGCATAGCCGAGCTGTTGCGCCTCCCTGAGCACATCGGCGAAATCCCGGCCCTTGTCGCGCATCTCGGTGAGGATGAAGTTGCCGGTACCGTTGATGATCCCGGCCAGCCACTCGATCCTGTTG